>JBCDFI010000016.1:0-23939 GCA_039178155.1 Cyanobacteria bacterium P01_H01_bin.105 | reverse complement strand
CTGGCGGTAATGGGAGAAAACCTAGCTCTTAATGTCGAGCGCAATGGGTTTCCAATTTCTGTTTACAACCGCTCTCCCGAGAAAACTCAGGCCTTTATGGCCAATCGAGCCGGTGGCAAGAATGTCGTAGCTACCTATTCATTGGAGGAGTTTGTAGAGTCCTTAGAGCGACCTCGACGGATTTTGCTCATGGTTAAAGCCGGTAAACCTGTGGATGCGGTAATCGAGCAGCTAATGCCGCTACTCGATCCTGAAGACATGGTCATCGATGGTGGCAACTCCCTATATGAGGACACCGAGCGTCGAGTCCAGACTCTAGAGTCCGCAGGCTTTCGCTTTATTGGCATGGGTGTCAGTGGGGGTGAAGAAGGGGCTCTCAACGGTCCTAGCCTGATGCCTGGAGGTACCCGTGCAGCCTATGAGTCCATCGAGCCAATTGTTAAGAAAATTGCAGCCCAGGTTGATGATGGTCCTTGTGTCACTTACATCGGTTCAGGTGGGGCTGGACACTATGTGAAAATGGTGCACAACGGCATTGAATATGGCGACATGCAGCTGATTGCTGAGGCCTATGACCTCATGAAGAGTGTCTTGGGTCTGAGTCATGAACAACTCCATGAGGTCTTCGCCCAATGGAACACTACTGAAGAGCTGGATTCCTTCTTAATTGAAATTACAGCTGATATTTTCACTAAAACTGAAGGTGATACTGCCCTGGTTGAAAAAATTCTAGATGCAGCAGGGCAAAAAGGTACCGGTCGCTGGACGGTAATGAATGCATTAGAAATGGGAGTGAGTATTCCTACCATTACAGCGGCAGTCAATGCCCGAATCATGTCCTCTATTAAAGAGGAGCGGGTAGCAGCATCTGCACAGATTAGCGGTCCTGATGGCAAGATTACTGAGAACACAACTCTGTGGGTCAATAAGATTCGCGATGCTTTGTACTGTTCAAAGATTTGCTCCTATGCTCAAGGGATGGCCCTGTTACGCAAGGCCTCAGAAAACTTTGGCTACGACCTCGACTTGGGTGAGTGTGCCCGCATTTGGAAAGGCGGATGCATTATTCGAGCCCGATTTCTAAACAAAATCAAGCAGGCATTTACAGAGAACCCCGAGCTGCCTAATTTATTGCTGGCCCCTGAGTTTAAGCAAACAATTCTAGATCGGCAGTCAGCTTGGCGAGATGTCGTGGCCATGGCCGCCCAGTATGGTATCCCAGTTCCTGCCTTTAGCGCATCATTAGATTACTTTGATAGCTATCGTCGGGCACAGCTACCCCAAAATCTGACCCAGGCCCAGCGAGATTACTTTGGCGCTCATACCTATCAGCGTGTAGATAAAGAAGGTACATTCCACACTGAATGGACCAAGGAAACAGCCGCCGTTTAAGCCATTTATTAGAGGTGCGTCCTCTAATTAATATAACTGCATAGGCTCATCGTTTTTTACGATGGGCCTTTAGTTTGGTTAAACGTTAACACTGCTGGATCAAAATTGCTGAGTCAAAGGAGAAGTCAGAAAGGCCGGTTAGCCTAAGCAGTTCAATCACCTAGGCTACCATTCGACAACAACATAGTTGTTGTCTATCTGTACCGCAGGGTCTTTTCCAATCTCTTCTTTTAACGCAATACTCAAGCCGGTAGCCAATGACTCAGGGATATCTGGACTACTTAACTCGATTATCCAGCGGTGAATCGTATCATCCTTGTTAGCAATCACTCCCAAGGTATCTGTTATGTACCTGCCGTCAATGCTCTCTACTAGAGAACGAGTTTCAGGCTGTCGAGCGAGCAATAGTTGAATAGCATATTCTCCACGGATAGACTGACTGATCAAGACTTCGCCAGGTTGGAGGGGAACCTCTGTGGGTTCAGCCGTTCGTTCACCAGCTAAATAGCGTTCTGGATTTAAAATTAATGTAGTGGCCTGGGGCGGATCGGCAAAGATAGCGTCTACGGCGTCCCACCCCCCTTGGTCTCGCACAGCTTGGATAAATTTTAGGCCAGCACCGTAGAGAAAAATATTTTCAAACAGCTGGTCATCGATAATGCCTTCGGCGGGTAGTTGGGCGTGAGCAAGAAAATCATAGTTCATCAGCTCGCTCACGGCTAACATCGCTTCACCTTCAATGACAGCAGTGACGGCTTTGTCATAGTCAGGGTCATCTTGGCTCTGTAGATGCAGATTCAAAAGATCAAAATGCTGGTCCTGCAGGGCATGGAACATTTCATGCAGCATCACACCACGCGCCAGGTTGTCAGAGCCTGTGGTAGCGACAACGAGCTGTTTGGTAGCAGAGTTGTACCAGCCGTTGAGGCGCGGATCATCTTGGGGTTGGAAGGTAACTTGCAAGTTGTCCTTAAACTCTAGACCGCGCCACTGCTCCAACTCGCTCATCACTGAGCTAGCCGAATCTGCCCAGGAAGGTGTATCGCCTTCAAAGGTAATGCGGGGTTGGGCAGTGGCTTCAATAGCCGTGGTGCAGCTGATGGTGCTGATACCGCAGGTTAGGACGAGTATTCCGGATATCACGCTTTGCCAACCACGCATATGCCAACCACGCATAGAGATCCTCTGATTTGTTGCTACCAGTTTTACCAAGCGTCTCTTATCAAACAGCTCAACCTGCTCAACCTACTCAACCAGCTACAAAAATGTAGCGCAGGATAAAGATGGCGGCCAGAATCCACATGCCAATGGTTGTTTCATTTACCTTACCCTGGAACGCTTTGACCAAAGGATAGGCAATTAGGCCCATGGCTAGACCTTCGGCAATGGAATAGGAGAGCGGCATCATGATAATGGTGAGAAAGGCCGCGATCGCAGCTGCCGGATCATCCCAATCGATCAGTCTGGCACCGGACATCATCAAAACACCTACCATAATTAGTGCAGGAGCCGTAGCAAAGGCAGGAATACCCGAGAATAGCGGAATAAACAGAATAGACGCCAGAAACAACGCCGCCGCTACAATCGCCGTAAATCCGCTGCGCCCCCCTTCAGAAATACCCGAGGCAGACTCAATATAGGTCGTTACAGTAGACGTGCCTAATATAGACCCGGCAGTTGTGCCCACCGCATCGGCCATAAAGGCTTTTTCAACACCGGGAAACTTCCCCTCAGGGTCAATGTAGCCAGCCTTTGAGCCCAGACCGGTCAATGTGCCAATGGTGTCAAACAGATCCACAAACAAAAAGACAAAAATAATGCTCACCATTTCTAGCAGGTCAAGCTGGAACAGCTGGCCTAGACCGACAAAGGCCTGACCAAACAGATGGCTAGGAGCCGCAGGGATGGCCACTACACCTTCGGGCCAGGGAGCAACACCAAACAACCAGGCGAGCAAAGCAGTACCGATAATGCCCCACAGCAGAGCCCCAGTTACACGGCGAGAAAAGAGAAAGGCCGTAATCCCTAGCCCCAGTAAGGTCATGGCTGCCTGGGGCGACCTGAGATTACCCAGTGTGGTGAGCGTCGCCTCAGAGGGAGCGATAATGCCTGCCCCCTTGAGGGCAATGTACGCGATAAATAAGCCAATACCGGCAGTGGTGGCATGTTTAACCGCATCGGGAATAGCCGCAACAATCTTGCTACGCACGTTGGTGAGGGTGAGAATTATAAAGATAATCCCCTCAATAAAAACGGCGGCCAGGGCTACTTGCCAATCCACACCCATACCCAACACAACGGTGAAGGCAAAAAAGGCATTGATACCCATGCCAGGAGCCAGAGCAAAAGGCAGCTTGGCGTAAAGACCCATTATCAACGTTGCGATCGCAGCCGAAATTCCTGTCGCCATCACAAGTTCCCCAAATAAGTCTCCCGACTCGTTGAGAAATACAGCCTCTGACAAAATCCCCGGATTGACAATAAGAATATAGGCCATAGTGACAAACGTCGTCACCCCAGCCAATACCTCCGTAGGCAAATCGGTCCCTAATGTCTCAAAGTGAAAAAAGTTGGCAATCGCTCTCATCAAGCCAGATGGCTGTTGAATATTTCCCGATTGATTAGACATGGCGATAGTGTGTAGCTTACTCCTAGTGAAGTGCTTGAGGTTTCCATCGTCTGTCTAGGTGGTTACCGATAAAGCGAATGTAATATTTATTTTTTATTTATTTGAAAACGAGAAACTAGAGGTGGGCTGCGCCTTTGCCATGTCTACATCTTTGTAGGTACAGCCCAACCCAGCCCCATACTCTAAACAGGGAAAATGCCGTTTTATAGTGCTGATAAGATAGCTAGCAAACCTTCTACACCTGAGAATGGCCATGCGTGTTTTTGTGGTTCTGTTTAATGCTCGTACTGAAAATGAGGGTATCCACTCCCTGAAGGTGGGCGATCGCAACATTGTGCTGATGTTTGAAGATGAAGATGATGCTACACGTTTTGGTGGGTTGCTAGAAGCTCAGGATTTTCCACCCTGCAGCGTAGAAGGGTTTGAGTCAGACGAAATCGAAGAGTTTTGTCGGAGTGCAGGCTACGAAGCTAAGCATGTGGAAACCGGCACTCTGGTGATGCCGCCGGAGCAAAACTTAGAATCTACCGATTGGGATACAGAAACTCGGCCAGCAGAGCAGCAAAAGCAGCCACGCCCCTCTGAATCAACCTCGTCAGCTCCAGACATGTCCCAGAATGAGCTAGACCGCATTCGACAGCAGTTAGAAAATCTACTATGACAGACACCCTCAACAATCGCGGCTACCTCCTGACCGAACAGACTAACCCCCACTCTCAGAACCTAGACCAGCTATCAACGCTGGAAATGGTGCAGGTTTTTAATCAGGAAGATCAGCGGACTGTAGATGCGATCGCAACCGCCGCACCCCTATTAGCAGAGGCCATCGACCGCACTGCTAAATCGTTGCACCATGGGGGACGGTTGTTTTATATCGGAGCAGGCACCAGTGGCCGACTAGGCGTATTAGATGCCGCTGAATGTCCGCCAACATTTTGCACCCCCCCAGAGCTGGTACAGGGAATTTTGGCTGGGGGAGCACCCGCATTACTGCGCAGTTCAGAAGCCCTGGAAGATCTACCGGCAGATGGGGCCGCTGCCATGACCACCCATCAAATTTCTGCCCTGGATGTAGTGGTGGGCATTACCGCTGGCGGCACCACCCCCTACGTTCACGGCGCACTAGCAGAGGCTAACCTGCGAGGAGCCACCACAATTTTTATAGCCTGTGTCCCGGCAGAACAGGTAGAAATTGATGTGGATATCGACCTGCGACTACCGGTAGGTCCTGAGGTACTCGCTGGTTCCACCCGTCTAAAATCCGGCACCGTCACCAAAATGGCCCTCAATATTTTATCAACGGGGGTGATGGTCAAATTAGGCAAAGTCTATGGCAATCGGATGGTGGATGTATCAGTTACAAATACTAAACTCCATGATCGAGCCCTGCGAATTATTACAGCCCTGACCGATCTGTCACGGAGTGACGCCGATACGTTATTGAGCCACAGCGATCAAAAAGTAAAACTTGCTCTATTGATGCACTGGGCAGACCTAGATAAAAAAGCTGCCCAGACAGCCTTAGACCAGAGTGCCGACAACCTTCGGCAGGCGTTAACTTATGGCATTAACTTATAAATAGGCCTAGAGGGAGTAGACAATTGGGGAAGCATCAATAAGCTTATCCCATAAAACTCTTCTCTCAAAACTTTCAACCTTTTAAGAGAGAAACTTAAGACCTAGGTCTAAACTTGGTTCCCCATTTTCCAATCTTCATACCTCTCCTTATCGTTTTGTTATAGTTTGTTATCCATGCCCCACGTATCTCTACCCACGTATCTTGAGGCAGTTCGCTCTGGCAACGTTGTTGCCCTACCGACGGATACGGTCTGGGGTTTAGCCGTAGCCCCCGAGCACAGCTCCAGACTTTATCAGCTAAAACAACGTAGTTTGGAGAAGTCTTTAATCTTACTGGGGGCCAGTGAGGCTGATTTGTGGCCCTATGTGAAGATGGATACTCTTCAATGGCAAACAATAACGGAAAGTCATTGGCCTGGACAACTGACCCTGGTGGTACCGGCCAGTCCTAAAGTGCCGCTGACAATGCACCCTAAAACCCCTGACAGTATTGGAGTACGGGTACCGGATCATCCGGTAGCTCGTCAGATACTCGCCTTGACCGGGCCGTTAGCGACTACCAGTGCCAACCTATCGGGGCAGCCTATTCTGACAACGATGGAACAAGTACTCACCCAATTCCCTAATGTCTATGGATTAGACCCTCAAACATCACAAAAATTTTTGAAACATTTAGACCCTCCAAGCGTCATGCCAACTCCGTCTGGACTGCCCTCCACTGTGGCTTGCTGGCAATTTGATCATTGGGAGACTATACGTCAGGGAACCGTATATTTGTAGAGTATAAGTAATGAGTATGTGCCCCAGTTATTCTTAATCACCAAAGTATTCATACATAAAAACTCCTATGGATTGGCAAACAGCAGCACTAATTGGGACCGGATTCTTGGGAGGAGTAGTGACCACCAGCCTGCGCCGGACGCGTCAGATTGAGGATACCGACGCCACTGCCCCCCCAAAAGACGAGGGCCTAGAGCCATCCCAGGCTAAAACCATTCAAGGCACTCCACCAGAAAACCCTCAAGCCCTCGCCTATGAGCGTTTAAGCCAGTTGGAGCGATTCAAAAGTGGCTTTCTAGCCCGCACAGCCCACGAGTTGCGATCGCCAATTAACAGTGTCATTGGACTGCACCAACTGATTTTAGAAGGACTTTGCGAAACCCCTGAAGAGGAAAAACAATTTACAGGGGAGGCAAAAGAGGCTGCCTATAAAGTTTTGCAGCTGTTTGACATCATTATTGCAGCGTCAAAACTCGATATCGGTCGAGAAGTTCCCACTTTAGAGCCCATCGCCTTAAAAACTTTATTTAAGACTCTAGAGGAGCTAACCCGTCTACAAGCAGCCAATAGCAATCTTCGACTTACATTTAAGCCTACCGAGCTAGTCATTTCCAGCGATTTAAAATGGCTTCAGATGATGTTGATCAGTCTCATTGACGATGCTATTACATCTACAAAGTTAGGGTATATAACCCTGGAGGCCGTTGCCGATGGAGAGCATGTTCTACTGAAGCTGGAGGCTGATCGCCCAGCCAGCGAGCTGTGTGTCCGATTGGATACTTCTCTCTATGGTCGCGAAGTAGACCTGAGTAATCTCTCATCGGTTTATCTATCTACAGGGCTAACCTTGGCCGTAGCTCAAGAAATGGCAAGATCGCTTCATGGAGAACTCATTCTGCCCGCAGAAGAAGATTCATCTATAATTACTATAAAGCTACCGGCAAGTACCTAGATGTGTTTCATAGCTTGAGGTTAATATAGGGTTATGAGCATGAGCAGCACAGGGCTATGGGAATAGTCTGTATGCTTTTTCATAGCTCCAGAAGGGCAGGTCTGGGGTTTACCGAGAACAACTGACGACAGAAACGGTTTTATTCTTTTGCCCCCTATTTACAACCCCAATATTAATAGGATGACCTTGCGTCAACAAGAACGCGGATCGTCCAAAATTTTGATCGTTGACGATCTCCCCAGCAACCTACAACTGCTGTCAATAGCGCTATGTAAAGCTGGATATAATGTTCGCAAAGCGACTAGTGGTGCTGTGGCGATTATGACCATTGCCACCGAGCTGCCTGATCTGATTCTGTTGGATATCAGAATGCCGGACCTAGATGGGTTCGCGGTTTGTCGTCATTTAAACAATAACCTGATGACGGCTGATATTCCCATTATTTTTATGAGCGCTCTAGATGATGTGCCTGAGAAGTTGAAAGCATTCTCAGTCGGGGGAGTAGACTATATTACAAAGCCGTTTCAAATGGCTGAAATGTTAGTGCGCATAGAAAATCAGCTGGCACTACGGCATTTAAGGGAAAGCCTCAAAACGCAAAACGAGAAACTGCGTATTATTTTGCAGCAATACGCTATCTCTGAAACACAAATTTATAGAAACAATCAAGAGCTAGAACAGCGCGTTTTAGAACGTACTCAAGAGTTAAACAACACTAATAAGGCTCTACGGCAAGAAGCCTATGAAAAGCAACAGGCTCAAGCTAAGTTATTGCATTTGGCTCTGTACGACTCCCTAACCGGACTCCCTAACCGCACATTGTTGATTAATCGTCTAGAAGATGCGATCCAGACTCATCAGTGCAATTTATATCAGCAATCAACTTTACTTATGCTAGATTGCGATCGCATTCAAGCAATCAACGATACATTGGGCCACTTACAAGGCGATCGGCTACTGATCAAAATTGCCAATCGCATAGCGACGGTTGTCCCCGACCATGGGCTCACGGTAAGGCTAGCAGATGATAAATTTGCCATTCTGCTAGCCACATTGACCGACAAAAGAGCCATCATTTCCTTGGTTCAACAACTCCAGCAGCAGTTGGCAATTCCCATTGAGCTTAGTGATTGTGAGATCACCCTAAGCACTAACGTAGGCATTGTGCTAGTTGACTCTAGCTATGAGCAAGCCGAGCATGTACTGAGAGATGGCTCTCTAGCCCTGATTCAAGCAAAACAAACTCCTCAAGGCTGGCGAATTTTTCAGCCTGAAATGCATACACAGGCCCTACAGCGTCTCACCTTGGAGGGTAAATTACGACAGGCCCTACGCCAGCAGCAGCTGCAGATTTTTTACCAGCCGATTGTGGCCTTAAAGTCATCCAGGATGGCTCCTATTGTAGGCTACGAAGCCCTAGTACGTTGGCAACCAGAGGGTAACTCTGGCTTTATGTCACCGGCAGACTTTATTCCCTTAGCCGAGGAAAGCGACCTTATTTCCGAGTTGGGAAACTGGATTTTTCGTCAAGTTTGTGAACAGCTTAGTCAATGGCACCAGGCTTATCCATCCAGGCCTGTTCCCTTTGTGAGTGTCAATTTTTCAGTACGTCACTTACAAGACGAACAGTTTACCCAACAGATTTACAGGGTACTTAAACAAACCCAGGTCCAGCCATCCTGGCTCAAATTTGAAATTACAGAAAATTTATTGATCGGCAATGCTCAGCCCGTATTGGATACCTTGGTACAGCTTAGACAATGGGGCATTCAAATTAGTATTGATGATTTTGGCACCGGATACTCGTCTTTGAGCTACCTGAAACAGCTACCGGTTGATAGTCTCAAAATTGACCGTGCTTTTATCAAAGATATCAAGTCTGACCGTAACACCCTCAAAATTGTAGAAGCCATTGTGCAGTTAGCCCAAGTGCTAAACCTGGATATAGTGGCTGAAGGGATTGAAACAGAATGGCAGGCTCAAAAACTTGTCAGTCTTGGCTGCACTTACGGACAGGGCTACTGGTACTCGCCTCCTTTAGATAGCGAAGCGGCCTGGAAGCTGCTGGAAAGTAGGAAACAATGAAGGTGTAGCTCAAGACTAAACCCAGTAGAAGAGAGCATAAACAGCTGCCTATCTTCCACCACGGATACTCAAATAGCGATTATGTCGAATTGCTGCCATGGTGTCTTGAATATCGGTGGGGGCATTGCCAAGAATTTTGAGTAGATGAGAACCCAGCTCCAGAGCGGCTTCAAATTCAGGCTGGACCACTTCTCTCGCTCCAGCCTGGGTCAGACTGTCAATTTCGGCAGTGATGTGGGCACGAGCAATGATGTCGAGATGGGGTGAGATCGCAAGCGCCCGTTTGAGCAGCAACCGTGTACTGACCGGATCGGGCAAAGTAATCGCCAGGGCAATCGCCTTATCCAAATGAGCCTTGTCTAAGATCTGTTCTGAGTCAGCATCGCCCAAAATATAGGGAAGCTTATGATGGCGCAGGGCTTGGATTGCCGCCTCGTTATTTTCTAGCACTAATACTGGATGGCCCTGCTGCTGCAGAATATTAACAACCACCTGACCGACACGCCCATAGCCTGCGACAACAATGTGATGGGTCAGTGCATCTTCAATCCACACATCCTGGGGAGATTCCCAAATGGTTAAAAAAGGTCTGAGCCGAGAGGATTTGAGTAGAGTCTCAGCGATGGGGGTGGCAAACCTGAATAAAATAGGCGTACAGGCCAGGGTAATGGCGGTAGTCCCCAACAACAGCAAATAGGTTTGTTCTGAAATTAAATTGTTATCTAGACCTACTAGGGCTAAAACAAATGAGAATTCCCCAATTTGATTGATACCTAAACTGGTGCGTAGTGCCGTCTTAAACGAATAGCCAAAGGACAATATCACCGGCAAGACAATCAAGGCTTTACCTACCATAGCCAGGGCTACCAGCTCTAGGATGATGCCCGCATTTTGGATCAAAATCTGCGGGTCGATCAGCATACCGATGGAGGTAAAAAATAAACAGGCAAAAGTATCTCGCAAAGGCAGAAATCGACTCAGGGCATGGTCGGCATAGTCGATTTCTGCAATCATCAACCCGGCGGCAAAGGCTCCAATTTCGATGGAAAGACCTAAGCGGGCCGTGATTAGAGCAACGCTAAGACATAGGGCCAACAGAGTGAGCAGAAACAGTTCATCGCTTTCTGTGCGAGCCACGGCGCGGATGATGCGGGGAACTAGCCAATAGCCCGCTGCGATCGCAGCGCCAATAAATCCCCCTACCTTTAGAAGTGACAAACCCAGAACCAACAACAGCGATCCCTGGGAATTTAAGGACGGCACAATCGCCAGCATAATGCCCAAAGCCAGATCCTGGGCCACCAAAATTGCCAGCATAATCTGACCATGTCGAGTGTTTGTTTCCCCTCGTTCTGTCAGAGTTTTAAGCACAACAGCAGTAGACGAAAGAGAGAGTACCGCCCCCAAAAAGATTCCCTGGCTCAGCGATGTCGCCCATCCCAACACACTGCTCATGGTGGCCACTACTGCTGTAGTAATACCGATCTGGAGCAAACTACCCTGGAGGGCGACATTGCGCACCCGGTTGAGTTCAGCCAGAGAAAACTGCACCCCCAATGAAAACAACAAAAAAGCCACCCCCAGCTCTGCGAGTCCTTGAATAGCTTCAGTGTCGTCAATGAGACGTAGCCCCAAAGGACCGATCACCAGTCCAGCCAACAGATAACCCAGTAAAACCGGTTGTTTGAATCGATTGCTCAGGTAGCCACCAATGGCAGATGCCCCAAGCACAGTCGTCAGGTCAAGAATAAATCCACTATTTGCGGCCATAGTATGGGGAGAGATGCATTAGGACATTGGCAATATCAGGGCACATTCTAATGAATTGCCCAATTAGATACAGTAAGGAATATGCGTTTTTTAGGTATTGATCTGGGCTGGAAAACGGGTCCCACAGGTGTTTGTTGTTTGCAATTTGAAGCGGGGACGCTAGTCCTAACCGATTTGGAGCGACTAGACACCCACTCTGAGGTATTGGCCTGGATCGCTCACCAAACTCCAGTATCGACCCCGGCTATGGTAGCAGTGGATGCCCCAACGATTATCCCCAATCCTACCGGGATGAGACAGCCAGATCGACTGGCCCACAAATACTTTGGAAAATATCATGCGGGCTGCTATCCCGCTAATCAAGCCTCAGCCTTTGCACCTAAGCTGCTGGCTTTTGCCCAGGCGCTAACAGACCAAGGATTTAGCCATGCTCCGACGATAGAACCACAGCAGTCAGGGCGCTATCAGATTGAGTTTTTTCCCCACCCGGCGATAGTGCATCTGTTTGGCCTTGCCCGCATTCTCAAATATAAAAAAGGCCCCATTGCCCAGCGACGTCAGGAACTTGCAAGGTTGCGATCGCTCATACTGCAGCATTTACCCAAACACACGCCTGCTTTGGCCATCGAGCATCTCCCAGCTATTCCCGAACGCGGCCTCGCCCTCAAAGCCGTTGAAGACCAGCTAGATAGTTTAGTCTGCGCCTATGGAGCTGCCCACTGGTGGTATTGGGGAGATCAGCGCAATCAGGTTCTCGGTAACTTAGAGACAGGCTACATCGTGGTGCCCACTCGCCATCATATCCAAGACTAATAATATCCAAGACTAATCAAAACCAATTTAATCAAGACCCATACGGATCGGTTATTACGACGCTAGCTGACGCCATTGCTTGGGCTAACTTGATACCATAGTTTTATCTACAGATCACTTCACGCTACTCACATTCTCTGTCCCTCTTAGACAGCCCTGTCCTAAGAATTGAGGGAATGTGAATAATTTTGAAGTAATATATCTAATGCCTGGGCGGCGATCGAGTTGCCCTCACTTTTCCAAGTCTGCTTTAGCTCTGAATGGTCCTGAAACGGTCCTAAAGGTGGTCAAAAACTGTTTGGAGACGTAGTTAAACCCTAGAGAATTACCATGAAAGATCTCAGTCGTTATAGAAACATCGGCATTTTCGCCCACGTAGACGCGGGTAAGACCACCACCACTGAGCGGATCTTGAAGTTGACCGGTAAGGTACACAAGATCGGTGAGGTACATGATGGTGCAGCCACCACCGACTTCATGGACCAAGAAAAGGAGCGCGGCATTACTATTCAGTCGGCAGCTACGTCCTGCTTCTGGAATGAGCATCAGCTCAATATTATTGACACCCCTGGACACGTTGACTTCACCATTGAGGTTTATCGTTCCCTGAAAGTGCTAGACGGCGGTGTCGGCGTATTTTGTGGGTCTGGTGGTGTAGAACCCCAGTCTGAAACCAACTGGCGCTATGCCAACGACTCTGAAGTTGCCCGGATTATCTATGTCAACAAGCTGGACCGTACAGGCGCTGATTTTTATCGGGTGGTCAAGCAGGTCAAGGATATCCTGGCGGCAGAACCCCTGGTAATGGTGCTGCCCATCGGGATTGAAAATGACTTTGTGGGCGTAGTTGACCTGCTGACCGAGAAAGCTTGGGTTTGGGATGACTCCGGTGAACCCATGAACTACGAAATCAAAGATATCCCTGAGGATATGGTTGACGATGTGGCTGAATGGCGCGAGAAGCTAATCGAGCTAGCCGTTGAACAAGACGATGAGGTAATGGAGAAGTACCTCGAAGGTGAAGAACTCTCCATTGATGAGATTAAAGCCTGCATTCGTAAAGGTACTCGCGATCTATCCTTCTTCCCCACCTACTGCGGTTCTTCCTTTAAGAACAAAGGTGTACAGCTGGTGCTAGACGCCGTTGTCGACTACCTGCCTAGCCCCACTGAGGTGAAGCCTCAGCCTGAGGTGGATATTGAAGGTAATGAAACTGGCGGCATGGCCGAGGTCAATCCGGACTATCCTTTGCGTGCCCTGGCGTTCAAAATTATGGACGACCGTTTTGGTGCTCTTACCTTTACTCGGGTGTATTCCGGTACCCTCAAGAAGGGTGACACCATCCTCAATACCGCTACTGGCAAGACCGAGCGGGTTAGCCGCATTGTGGAAATGCACGCTGACGACCGTCAGGAAATGGACAGCGCCCAGGCGGGTGACATTGTCGCTTTGCTAGGGATGAAGACCGTTCAAACGGGTCACACCCTCTGCGATCCCAAAAAGCCTGCCACGCTAGAACCCATGGTCTTCCCCGATCCGGTGATTTCCATTGCCGTTGAAGCCAAAGACAAGGGCGGTTCCGAGAAGATGGGTATTGCCCTGGGCAAGATGGTCCAAGAAGATCCCTCCTTCCAGGTAGAAACCGACCAGGAAAGTGGTGAAGTTATTCTGAAAGGAATGGGCGAACTGCACCTGGATATTAAGGTGGACATTCTAAAGCGCACCCACGGCATCGAAGTGGAAGTGGGTAAGCCCCAGGTGGCCTATCGCGAATCTATCACTAAGGTGCTCACCGACAGCTACACCCACAAGAAGCAGTCCGGTGGTTCGGGTCAGTTCGGTAAGATTGAGTACACCATTGAGCCGAATGAAACTGGTGAAGGCTTTAGCTTTGAGTCTAAGGTGACCGGTGGTAATGTCCCCCGTGAGTTTTGGCCTGCGGTAGAAAAAGGCTTTGCCGCCAGCATGGAAAAAGGCATGCTAGCCGGATTCCCTGTGGTGGACTTTAAGGTCACCCTGACCGACGGTGGTTTCCACCCGGTTGACTCCAGTGCGATCGCATTCGAAATTGCTGCTAAAGCTGGCTACCGTCAGTCCTTTGTCAAGGCCGGTCCCCAGATTCTAGAGCCAATCATGGCCGTAGACGCGTTTGCCCCCGAAGACTACGTGGGTGATGTCATCGGTGACCTCAACCGTCGTCGCGGTATGATCAAGTCCCAGGAAGCTGGCCCCACAGGTGTGCGCATCAAAGCCGATGTACCCCTAAGTGAAATGTTTGGCTACATTGGTGACCTGCGCACCATGACCTCAGGTCGCGGCCAGTTCTCCATGACCTTTGATCACTATGCTCCTTGCCCCAGAAATGTGGCAGAAGAGGTGATCAAGGAAGCCAAGGAGCGTCAGGGTATAGCTGCCTAACCGCTGCCTCACAAACTTCTCTTGTTAGGACAATGAATGCAGGCCCCCGATAAATTTATCGGGGGCCTTTTTATATTTCAGGGCAGCCAACAGAAATTTCTACCCCGTTTTACTAACCAACCTAAAACGTTTGAAATAGTCTGGTTTGGGAGCTGGCACGTCTTTTAGCTTAGACAGATCGGGCGTTTCTGCCCCAGCAATCCCGGAAAGATTGTTCTCCTTCATCAAACGAGCAAACGAGAAATTCCCTCCAAATACCCGATCAATCCCCACTGATACTCTGACTCTAAAACCTCTTTGACCGTACCTTGTTTGCGGACAATTCCGAATTTCTATGTCTAACACCTGACCAGCAAAAACTAACAGGCTATATTAAGGGCGAATTACTCCATGCTCTATCGATGCCTAAAATCCTGATTCTCGCCGCGAATCCGAATGATACTACACGCCTACGACTAGGCGAAGAGGTTCGCGACATCAGTGAAGGTCTAGCACGGGCTAGCCATCGGGATGAGTTTGAAATTGCTCAACGATGGGCGGTGCGATCGCGCGATCTACAGCGAGCCATGTTAGACGAAATGCCGCAGATTGTACATTTTTCAGGTCATGGAGCGGGAGAAGCAGGGCTGTATTTTGAGGATGTATCAGGCAATGCCCAGCTGGTAACAGGCTCTGCATTAGCAGGCTTGTTTAGGCTAATTAGTCAAAAGTCACCGATCGAGTGTGTGGTGCTGAATGGGTGTTACTCACAGGCACAAGCGGAAGTGATCAAGGAGCACATACCCTACGTGATCGGCATGAGTGCCTCCATGAAAGACCGAGCAGCGATTGAATTTGCCGTCGGATTTTATGACGCACTAGGTGCTGGAGAGTCCGTGGAGTTTGCGTTTGAGTCGGGTAAGGTAGCCGTGGCACTGAGTGGGGCGGGGGATGAAGATATACCAGTATTGCTGCAGGGGAATGCAGAGATTCAGTTTCAACCAAAATCAGCATCTAAACCTGTACCTACCCTTAAAGAAACATCTAAGCCAGTCTCTAAGGCTGATCTCAATGAATCCTTAGGCGTATTCATTTCCTATTCCCATAAGGACGAAAATCTTAAAGAAGACCTGGAAGTACATTTATCAACGCTGAAGCGTCAGGGAAAAATCAAACCCTGGCAAGACCGCTCCATCGAAGCCGGTACAGCATGGGATGCGACGATTAAAGCTGAGCTAGAGGCGGCAGAAATTATTTTACTGCTGGTAACGCCTTGGTTTATGGCATCGGATTATATTCACGATATCGAGCTAACACGAGCGATGGAACGCCACAAGGCTGGAACCGCGCGGGTAATACCCATCATCTTGAAACCGGTGGACTTAAAAGATACGGCCCTGAGTCAGCTGCAGGCATTGCCTAAGGATGCGAAACCAGTTACCCGTTGGGACAATCAGGACGAGGCTTTTTTGAATGTTGTGCAGGGAATTCGACAAGTTGTTGAAGCTCTTGCTAATTGAGCGAGATAACTCAACAGATTAATAAATTATTTATTCGCCGTTTCTGATCCGTCTCATTCGTCTACTTGCCATACTTTGATGGCAGGAGTTGTGCCACTAGCAGTGATGATTTGGCCGGACGATGAAATCGCAATATGGTCAATTGGCATGTCAAAGCCAGTAATGACTTGTTCTGGAGCACCGGTTTCCATATTCCAAATACGCACAGTTTTATCTGCACTGCCGGTAATTAGTTTTTGGCCATCTTGACTGAAAGCCATATCGTTAACATAACTGGTATGGCCACTAAATTTATGTAGTAGTTTCCCAGTTGAAAGCTGCCATTTACGGATGGTGCCATCCGCACTAGCGCTAAACAAAAAATGACCATCTGGGCTGATAGCTGCAGCATTAACGAAACTCTCATGCCCCGTTAGAGTTCTTTGAAGTTCGCCAGTAGAAATGTCCCATAATTTGATGGTGCGATCGATACCGCCGCTAACAATATATTGACCATCTGATGTAACCACAAGACTATTAACTGCATCTTGCTGTGGAGATAGCGACATTATGGCTTTACCTGTACTCGCTTCCCAAACATGAATAGCACCATCCGCTCCACCACTAACCAACCTTTGACCATCTGGGGTGCGAGCTACCGCATTGATCGGGCCATTATGAGCATCAAGTATTTGCCAAGACAGATTTCCACTGGCCACTGGCCAGCTCTGCAGAGTACCATCGGCGTTGCCGCTGTAGAGCTGAGTTTCGTCTGGACTCAGCAATATAGTATTCACAAAGCTCGTTGAATTACTAAATGTTTTTAGTAAATTACCAGAGGGTGCATCCCATAGACGAATAGTTTTATCGGCACTAGCACTGAGTACACGGCGACCATCAGTAAATAGGAGTAAATCATTAATAGGATTATTATGAGCCACCAGGCTGTGCTGGAGTTGTGTGTTGCGTTGTATGGGGTCTGGTATGGGAATCGAAACAGATGGTTGCTCCAGTCCTGATCTAGTAGTCACTTGTGTATACAACAACGTAAAAATTCCACTGACCACAATTCCTGTAGTGAGCGACACGACCAACTGATGTGTCAAAGAGAGCCTTACTCTCTTTTGTGTTTGTTTAGATTTAACTTGCTTTAATTTTTCCTGAGGTATAGGTAATCTCTCGCCTGGAAATTTGTGCAAACTTTTGAAAGACTGAAGCTTATCAAACTCTTTTTGAGCAGATTCATTATCGCCTGCAGCATATTTTCTCATTCCACGAGCATAGGTTAATAAATCTGGATATTTATCTAAAGGCTTCTTAAGCGAATCTACAATAGAGGCAATCCTGAATAAATCATCTGGTTTTTGTTGAAAAGTTTCTGTAAGAATAGCTGTTAGCTCTTTCGCTGCTCTTTCAGGGCAAAGATATGCCATGGATACCCAGCGCTGTGCTTGAGCAAAGTCTCGGACATCTATATTTTCACTTTTCAATTGGGGTTGAATATAGATATCGACAAAAGCAGCTAGCTCTTGAATCCTGTCAACTTTAAACCGATTATTTTGTTCTAAAAGAGTTAACAAGACGTTGCGCACATGCTGATCCATTTCATAAAGACCAACTCCAACTTCTTCACATAAATTAGATAGCAGCAAATCGGGTGTAGCTATCCAAGGAATTTTCAGCCTGCTACCCTCGCCATCTACTTGAAAGTTAATCCATAGGCTATAAAGTAGCTCAGGAGTCAGTCCTAACGGTAATGCTGCATGGCAAGCAAATAGGAGATGAGCTTCCCCATAACGGTTATAGAATGCTTCTACAAGCGGTAGCTTTAGTTGGCAAGTAGTATCTATGGAAGAAAAGAGGCTACTTGTCATAGTACAGTCTTAGTAAATGTTGCATAGTCTTTCCGTTGTCCCCGGAGGGTATCTATTGCACTTTGGAATTCAGTACGATTTATTTCAAACATAGGAACAAGACTTGCTATTTCACTAGCAGTTGTATATTCCCAACGTATTCTAGGCAAGGGATTCAGCCAGACAACAAAACGTACACATTGTTTAAGTTGCTCTAAAAACACCTTTGTCTTCAATATGCGATTAGCATTCAGTCCGCCTCTGGCAGCACCTGCATCACTTATTATCACAACAAATGATTTAAGAGATAATCGACCATTCAAAAGACTATTTAGATACTCAGGTTGCTGGAGCTGAGCATCATTATAAAGATACTTGCTTGGACAGTTATGAAAATAGTAAGCACTTACACTACCTAAACGTCCAGATCTTAATGCTGTATCCACAAACTGTCTGCTTAATGAGTGAAACGGCATCATCGAACCATCTTGGTCGAGTAAAAGCACTAAATCACTACGATTGCTTCGAGGGGCTCTCATCAGAGGCTCTAAAAATAACCCTTGACTCGCAATTTGGTTGATTGTACCCGCAATGTCAAATTCTGTTTTTGGACCTTGTCGGCTACTACGCCGAAGATGTCGCCATCCCTGCCTCATTTGTCGCCGTGTTAATGGAAAATAGTTATCTTGTCTTAAATTTTGAACACTGGGGATACTAGCATTCTGTTTTGGCAATTTTCTAGATATTTCAGCTAGATGAACTTCGGTTTTATCAATGGCAAGCATCTCGGTTTGAAAAGTATCAATTTGGTTCATTACCTCTGCATCTGAATCATCTGGTGCTGTGTTCACTAAGACAGTCAGTTGACGAATAAACACCCAAGATACAGAGGCTCCAAATAACATAGAACCTACTGAGAGAACTAACAGCTTAATTAATACTTCGGGAGCTTCTTCAGTTGATGTAACAGGATTGTTGGGTATAGGCTGCTGCTGCCCTGGCAAATCTATTTCAGGCGATGCAACAGAATCATTAGATGCATTCTGATTCTGCCCTAATGGCGGAGATGAAGTATTTATCTCTTCTTGTCTGACATATAGAAATCTTAGTCCTACAAGGGAAACTAAAAAAAGAGCAAATATTATACCGGCTCTTTTTAGAAGGTGACGAGATTTCTGCGTTCCAATTCCATTAGAAGAAATACTCTCTTGATGAAAATACGATGTTTGACTATTGGCTTGAGCAATTTCCTTATACGAAAGAGCTGTAGGTCCAACAATTTTTGCGAAGTGGTAGTCAAAAATTTGTTGTTCTTCTTCGTTCTTTACCCATAGAGTTCGGCATAGCTGTGATAAGGCTGCTTGATCGTGGACACCAAAACCTGCCTGCAAAGCTTTGATAAGTAGAGCATACTCATCTAACCCTAGTGGCAAACCTGCTTCTTGCAAACAAGTAAATAGCTCAAATAATGGTAAATCTTTAGCTTGCATGATCAGCCTGTCTTAGATTGACGCAAGTAACGTTGGTGTCCTTCCCAACTTTTAATCAGCACACTACCAAAAGGTAATTTACCTTCTAACTTCGAAAGAGCTTCATCTTTAGAGAAGTGTTGCAATACTCGAAACCAGTCAATCAATTCACTGGTGCTAGCTATTTTCATACTTATTCCACCTGTTTTCTGCATTTCGTAGCGCAATGTTAGAAAACGCTCTATTGCTCTCTCGGTTAATTCTGCTGATGTTTCTGGAAACATACTCTGCAAAATCATTACTAGCCGCTCATGATTGGGAAATTCAACGTAATGGAATAAGCATCGTCTTAAAAAGGCATCAGGAAGATCCTTTTCATCGTTGCTAGTAATAAACACTATTGGTGGAAATGTAGCTTCTATTTCATGATCCAGTTCTTCCACTACAAATCGTAACTCGTCTAACTCCAGGAGCAGATCATTGGGAAAATCAATATCAGCTTTGTCAATTTCATCAATCAGGACTACAGATCGTCGTTCAGATTGAAATGCTTTGCCTAGAGGCCCCCACTTGATATAGGCCATTGGGTCGTTGATGCGTGACAACCTTTCAGAACTTAAAAGCTCATTGGCAGCAAGTTGACTATCTCTTAAACGGCCAACTGCATCGTAACTGTATAGTCCGTTTCTGGCTTGGCTGGTCGATTTCACATACCAAGCTTCGAATGGAAGGCCTAGCTCATAAGCAACGGCTTGAGCTAAACGAGTTTTTCCACAACCTGGTTCCCCTTTGAGCAACAGTGGACGCTCTAAAAAGATAGCAAGGTTAACGACTTCAATTAAGTCTTGACTGGGCAAGTATGGAGATAAAGGTCGCTGAGTCCTGGGGTCACGCTCTCCAAGCTTAGGCTGTTTTTTGCCAGTATATGTTAATTCTGAATCTAAAGCGGTAACCACTTATCTAACTCCTCATACCAATCAAGACCACATTGGGCACATATTTCACGCAGAGCAAGTTCAGGAATACCCCCTTCACTACTGTCCAAGATTTCTTCAACCTTGTCATCAATACCCTGGGTTAAATCCGAAGGTAGGTCACGATATTGATCATCTAGCCAATCCATCAAATCTTTATTGGTAAATTCCTGAATTTTCGGCGTTTTGATAGGCTTTTGTGGTTTCCAGTTAGCATCTAATTTTTCGACAAACGGCAATTTCCACTGCTCTGCTTTGCCCGTATAGTCCACTAGAAACATCAACAATTTGCAGGCACTTTCACCTTCAGATGCTTGCTGTACTCGCTGAGTCAGAGGTTTCCATAACTGTTCAATCATGACCTGAACAGCTGACTCAGGTAAGGATTGAACATCATGAAATACTAGAATCACATCCTGAGTCAACCACCAGCGGTAAACGCCATCTGCAATTTCAGGTGGCGTCAGCTTATACCCTCGCACTTTGACTCGTCCACCTAATTCCCGCCAGAGAGCAGCCACATTAGTTTTCCGAGCTAACCGACTTAGATTAACCTTTACTACTTTGCTATTCAAATGCTCTGGTAGATATTGCACCACCAATCGATTCAAGAGCCAACGTTGACCATATTCAGGCAAGCCATGGATTAAAAAACCAGCGACTGACTCTGACTCTATTGCCCGACGAAAAAGCCTTGCCTGTTGCCGATATCCTAGCTTTAGTAACGAACCGTAGAGACGTACCTGCTTTTGCTGCTGAAAGTTGGCAAGGTCCTCTATGCTACGACGAATGCCCTGGACAATATTGAGAAATGCTTTATCTTGATTTTCCCATTCTGTAATAGGTTTCGCGTTCTGTGGTAGAGATTGCAGCTTGCTGAAGGAGGTACCTTCCAAATCAACCGGACGCACGATTACTGGGATTACTTTGGCTTCGCCCTTATCATTTCTTTCAAGCGCACGTTTAAGCTCTATGTCATAGCAGTAGTCTGAAGCGACAAAATCGGAGCTGACAAGTAACAAAATAATGTCCGCTGAGTCCAATTGCTTATCAATTTCAGCAGAGCGCTCTGCGCCAGCGTCAATATCACGAGCGTGCCAGGTTTCAATGATTCCCTGACGTTCCAGAATTTTTAAATGTTTAGCCAGTTCGTCCCTAAGGTCTTCATCTTTGCGGGCATACGAAAAAAAGACATTGACACTCATGAACTGCATAAGGCCAGGATTTCTACATCAGCAGTATATCCTTTACTTCAAAGATACTCCGCCTTGCAGTAAGTTCATTTGAGATAGATTACGTTTAGCTAAGCTAAAATCCAAAATATTGAGTGATACATTGCCAGTTATCCATTGACCGCCCAAGAGGATAGCCCTCACAGCAATCTCTTGTAAAAATACTCTCTTGATGTAATTTTCAACACTCTCTATCTCTTCAGAATAAATGCTCATGCCCTGATATCAAGAAGATTTCAGTACTTCTGAAAAAATACCAGTGAGCCTTTATACCCGAAGTCTAAACTCTCTGTATTGCAAAGAGTCAGGGCTTTGTAACAAACGCTTTAAACAGTCCGGGGCAACCTGTAGCCGTACGAAAAGTTGAACGGAAAGAAGGTTTGACCAGAGACTGCATTCAGTCACGTTTATCACTCGATGTAGTTGACTCACCCACCTATTAGGAGTACTCACTCTAGGCAATATTCCTGGAGCATTTTTTCATGTTTATCCAGGGTACTACTGGCGATCCCCAGCATAATCACTATTTCACAGATAGCTGATTTCATCTGCGGTATCTATCAAAAAATATCGTTCTTCCGGAGGGGTTTTCTCTCTTCTATGGGAAGTTTAAGTTTGTTTTTATCGCGGTCTCTCAAAACGCTTTTTCCATCTGTGTTGTACCCCCTGTGTTTATCCGGCAAATTGTTATGAAACAACAACGATTTTGGCATACCAAACGCCGCTGCCATCTATATTTAACCGTTTCCAATTCTCCTGGTCTGTTTATGTTTATGGGTAAGCTCTGGGACTCAAAAGCGCTACAGGCTTTTGGCTTGATTCAAGAACCTGACCCACAGGAGATCGCCCAGGAGCCGCCGCTTGTGTTTGGTGATCCCTCTCGATTTCAAGGATCATTTTGTAGAACCCAGGGTAAGGGATCGTCTCCTTCGTGGGGATCGAACGGTGGCCGTGGCGGTAAGGTGGCGCGATCACCTAAAAGCTAGCTGACTCTCTTCGGTCCTGTCGTTTGGTTCGTTGCTCAGTTGGGACTAATCCAAAATTGGTTGTAACTAGGGTGAAGCCACCATAGCTTATGACTTTGCCCTAACTAAATTCTATTCACTTCATAGATTTTCCCAGCGCTATTTCTTAGACGGTCAGGCAAGCTTTTAGCCTTAATGTCTTGTTAGAAAACGCTATTTTTCAAAAAACTACACCACATTGCTTAAGGTTTATTTCGGATAACCGTTACAGTTCAACCATATGAGATCCTAGGGTACTCACGGATTCAAATCCTTTTAGACGCGCTTTTAGACATCTATACCCATGGACCAATCTCAGCAATCAACGGCGGTAGTGACCGGGGCCTCCTCCGGTGTTGGCCTATATGCAGCAAAGGCATTAGCCGACAGGGGCTGGCATGTGGTGATGGCCTGTCGCAACCTGCCCAAAACTGAAAAGGTAGCTAAGGACGTCGGCATGGCCGATGGTACCTACTCGATCATGAAGCTTGATCTAGCTAGCTTGGATAGTGTACGTAGCTTTGTAAAGGAATTTCGGGCCAGTGGTAAAACTCTAGACTCGCTAATATGTAACGCGGCGGTCTATTTGCCGTTGCTTAAAGAACCCATGCGTAGCGAAGATGGGTATGAGCTAAGTATGGCAACTAACCACCTGGGGCACTTTTTGCTGTGTAACCTGATGATGGAGGATTTGAAAAAGTCGTCTCATCCTCGCTTGGTGATTTTGGGTACGGTGACGGCGAACCCTAAAGAGCTGGGGGGTAAGATTCCATTCCCGGCACCGCCTGACCTGGGCAACCTGGAAGGATTCGAGCAAGGTTTCAAGGCACCTGTCACCATGGCGAATGGTAAAAAGTTTAAGCCGGGTAAAGCCTATAAGGACAGCAAGCTGTGTAATGTGCTAACCATGCGGGAGCTGCACCGTCGTTATGGTGACTCCACCGATATTGTCTTTAGCTCTTTGTACCCTGGCTGTGTGGCTGAAACCCAGCTGTTCCGCAATCATTACTCTGCGTTTCGGACTATTTTCCCTTGGTTCCAAAAGAACATTACTAAGGGGTATGTGACCGAGGCGGTGGCGGGCGATCGCGTAGCGGCGGTGGCGGCTGATCCTGGGTATGAGCAGTCTGGCTATTACTGGAGCTGGGGTAACCGACAACAGGAGGGTCGTAAGTCGTTTGTGCAGGAAATGTCGAATGAGGCATTGGATGATGTGAAGGCGCGGCGGCTGTGGGAGCTGAGTGAGAAGCTGGTGGGTTTGGCTTAGGGGGTGTTGAAACACAGTCGGTCGGCTTGAAGGGCTTGGCGATGGCTGGTTCCCCTTACGTTAGGCTTTAGCCCATGCCCAGCGGGCTTTAGGGGAACCGTCAGGGAGGGGTTTTCGATACTGGCGCTATCGGTCGAGGGCCCCCCCCCCCCCGCACCCCCCCCGGGGGAGGGGGGGGCGTTTTTTTGTGCATGGGGGGGTGTGGGGGGGGGGGTGGGGGGTGGTGGGGATTTGGGGTGGTTTTT
>JBCDFI010000015.1:0-24328 GCA_039178155.1 Cyanobacteria bacterium P01_H01_bin.105 | reverse complement strand
CTATCTCCATCAAAGATAATACCGACCGTTAATCCCTCAGCCCCAGACTGATAGCGGTCTTTAATTGCTTTGTAGAGCTTGGGAATATACTTGGGCAAGGGTTCAGGGGCACCGCCTTCAAATAGGGGGTCCGCATCACCATTGATTTCATGAATGGGTCGGCCCAAAATTTTCTCAAACCCACCAGCGGCAGAACCATGCATAACATCGGCGAATACGGTGAGCTGGCCATCAGCGATGGCTCCCCGAATGGCCTCGATATCTACCATGGATTGCAGCGCCTGACAGTAGCTAGGCCAGGGATCAAAGGATGTGATTGTACCGGGTACCTCAGCCACAGGTTTACCCTCGGGGAGCAGGGCTTCTACTTTTTTAGTAACGTCAGGGGGGACTGAGCCACCAAACGCACCTTTGACCTTCAAACCAGAATAGGCGGCCGGATTGTGGCTAGCTGTGATTACAATTGCGCCCAGGGCTTTTTGGGCATGGGCGGCCCAGCTAAAAGCAGGGGTCGGGGCAAAACACTCAGATAGTAATACGTCATACCCTGCCTGGGCGATCGCCTCGGCGGCATGACCGGCAAATTCAGGGGATAGGAAACGACGGTCATAGCCCACAATCACCGTGCGGCTGCCGTTACTGCCGTAACAGTCTTCGAGCACTTTAGCGGATAGAGCAGCTACTAGCTCTACACGTTCAAACGTAAAGTCAGCGGCAATCATGCCGCGCCAACCGTCTGTACCAAATTTGATTGATTTACCTACAAATACCGATGGAGATAATGCAGTTGCCATAATGATTTCAGTAATGCCATGTGTAAGAAATTCACAGATGCAGAGTGGGATCATGATCCCCTCAGCAGTTTAAACAGTGACTCTAGCAAACGCTAGAGGGTAGAAACCTACACGCCGAGTATTGTGTGAACGTAGTCTTACTGAAATAGACTGACTAGCAATCGAAAGAGTTGCCTGGACGGTAAATCTAAGCTAATGGTTTTGATATGCTTGCTAGCATGGCATAGCTACTTTGTAGCTACTTTGTATGGCAGCTCCTGCTTACACAGACAATCCCTCAATCGTAAAGGGAGCATCAGCAAATAATTCGATCATGGCGATCTGACTCATGTTCTCTAACTTGAGAATCTGCAGAGGAAGAAGCGCTGTTTCTGAACTATCGGGCCAACGAAAGCCTTTGTCGCTATGTATTTGTAAAACCTTACCGCTGCTTTCTAATACCTTGAGCACCATCGGCTGAGTACAGCGACCCCATAAACAAAATGAGTCGACGGTGTCGTCTAGGGCAATGGATAGGTGATTGTCATGCCCCGTTGGCATAATCACCCGCTGTCCGGCTTGAGCGACAAACCGTGGATTTGATGGGATCAGTGCGATCGCACATCCAAAACTCACCCCAGCAAACTGGTTAGTCACCATTTCCAGGGGAGATAAAACTTGAAAATCAAACCCCGTAGGGACATTGGTTATATTCAATACACCCGCCTCTAGGGTATCGGCAAATGTATCAGCAATATGTGAACAATCAATATTAAGAGCAAACACGGCTTGTCTCCTAAGCGGTTATTTTGCGCTACATGGTTTAACGCGGTTATTCCTTAACCGCATGTGCCAGATCGCAACGTGTAATAACGGCCAAATGAATGTGTGTCAGTAACGTGGAATAGATTGCACCCTTACTTTCAAGGATGCACACATAAAGTCAGATTGAAACGTCAGGTGCATAAAGAAACCAACGAACATCGGCCCATAACCTTTAAATATCGGTAAAGCCTCTAACAATACAAATGCATGCCTCCGAATGCTACACACTTCTCCAGGTTAAAACTATCGGTATTCGCCGAGAAGCCACACTAAAACGAGTGTGATAACCTAGTTTGGTAGCAGTAGCCAGCAGCGCTAACGCTCTAAATGTAATTTATCTGCATTAGTAGCTGCTTAAGGGTAACTGAGACGGGATGTAGCGCAGTTTGGTAGCGCACTTCGTTCGGGACGAAGGGGCCGCTGGTTCGAATCCAGTCATCCCGATTTTTTCTAGATTTTCTAGCCAGCGGCCTTGGGGCCACTGCAAGAAATTGAGCAGCCATAACACATGGCTCTATCTCAAAAATGGAATACTCTAGCCGATAGATGCAGCCACTATTTCTCCACAGGAAGCAATAGCAGCCTAGTTAATCACCTCGACGACGAACCCTTGCTCCTATGAGCAACCAACATTCCTGATTAACGCTAGTAGGTTGATCCGATGAAACCCTGATGTCTTGAATATCTGATGCAGTTCAGCAGTGCCTTTGGTATCTGGGTGGAAGCCAAAAACCAAGGATGCCTGGATATTCTCCATAGGCAAGCATCCTCGGTACCTATGGAAAATAAATATTGCGCTAATAAAAGCGTCTTACCTATAAATTTAGCATCCCCAGCAAAAAAATGAGTGAGCTGTGTTACCACCTTGGCTTACTACACATAACGTAAGCTTAAAGTCTTAAATAATAAGGTTTTTATCCGCTCAATCATTTGCGTACACATACTCCTTAAGTACCGAGCTTAAGTGACCATTGCAACAATTGTCCTTGGTGAGTTTCACTGTGATCTACAACCTTTAGCTGCCAACGACCATGAATGCCATGATTCATTAACAAGCTCAGCGCCGGAGTATTTTCAAAGGTATAGGTCTTACGAAGCTGCGTTTGTCTACCCAAAGTACGGCCCTGCAACAGCACCGATTGTCCCTGAGGTGAGACAACTGAAATAGACAAGTCGCCCAAAAATCCATGGCGAATCTCGACATAGACCTGAATATCTTGGAGGCGACCGTGCTGGTTCACCGTAATACCTGCCTGCTGCATAGCCGTTCTATCGGCTGGAATCGTGAACGTTACCGCACTGGTTTGATCAATTGTCTGACTGAGGCGTCGATTGGCTAGATGTCGTTCTCGAGAAGCTTTGACCGCTTTATAGGCATTGACTTTACCGTAACCAAACCACAGCGAATGACCACGGTTGTCATAGCGGCCATGGGTCAACCCAAGTTGGGGGTCAGGGGTATCATCCTCAATTTTATCGGCGGTGTCCTGTAAGATTTGCTTGACTTCTCCAGCCTTTAAATCTGGATTGGCTGATAACATCAGCCCGACTATCCCAGCGACTACCGGGCAAGAACTGGATGTCCCCCCAAAACTGCTGGTGTAGCTGGTACGGCTATAGCCGATCCCTCCAGTCCGATCGGCTGTTGTCATACCTAGTCCAGCAAACGAACCTTTGACTACAGGCCCTGTTTCTACCTGACCTACATCCGGTAAGGCCATACTCGGTGGTCCATTATTGCTCGGGGCTGCCACCGATACATGCTTGCCCCAGTTGCTATAGACTGCCTTACGATTCAGGCTGGTGCTGGCTGATATCGTAATCACATCCGGATGCATCGCAAACCCACCTAACCATTGGGTCACTCCTCGTAAAGCATTGCGAGGCCAGCCTAGCTCGCGTACTTTGCCATTTAGCGGTCGATTGGCGTTACCCGCTGAAAATAACACTACGCACCCTTTGCCATTGCGCCCCTGGGTTGCTGCCCGATTAATCGCATTGCGCTGACGCAGCGATAGGGGAAAATACACCGCTGCTGGCGACCAGCTACAAGAAATCACCGCTGCTCCTTGTTCTACGGTCCACTCAAATAACTGCTCAATCGATTCGTCATCTAAATAACCGGTGGTTTGAATAGGCATCAAGCTACAGCCTGGGGCCACTCCTACAACACCGTTGCCCGTTTCTTCTGCCACGGCCAAACCGGCTACCGCTGTCCCATGGTTCTCATAGTCCTGACTGGGCATCGGCAATCCATCACGGTGTTTGAGGTCCCGAGGAGCTACCAGTTTGCCTTGCCCCTGCAGGTCTGGATGATTGAGATCAAATGCATCATCGGTCACTGCAATCACAATTGAACGACTGCCTCGAGTAATATTCCAGGCTTTTTCGGCATCAATATGAGAATTTACAGCCAAACTGCGACCACCCTGATGATGTAAATGCCATTGCTTGCTATAGAGCGAATCTTTAGGGCGGTATAGCGGGGCTGTAGACACCACCACATTGGGTTCAGCCACTAATACTTCGGCATGGCGCATTAGACGATTAGCTAACTTAATCGGATTTTCTACGGCTGTTTTACTTACCCGAAAAACGTAGGTGCGCTCAGTCCCGTCTAAACTTTTTTCGCGGATTAAGCCCAAGGCTGTCGCTAATTCATCAATGGTTCTAAGGGAGAACCCAGCTGTAAACTGTACCGTCAGCTGTTCAAGCAAGTAGAGATGGGTATTAGGGCTAGCCTCTAGCTCGTATACGTGACTAGAAAACCTGACACTCTCTAGCTGTCGAGCCACCTGCAGACAGTGGTCTAACTGATGACGATGCACCTTAATGGCCGCTAACTGGCCTCTTGCCACCGATTTCACCGCTAAAGGGTGCCACTGTTGTTTCAGCTGATCCAGTAGGGTCGACTGCTCTGCTAGATTTTCAAACCGAAGCGTCAACCAGTCGGGTACTTTGTAAAGCCTTAGCTCCTCGCCACCACGTTGTAAAATCACCCCCGATTGGGCTGGACTAACCCCTTGTAAGCTCTCTCCTGTAGTCATTTCAGGTGTTTCCCAAACAACATCCACTTTGACAATAGGCACAATGCCTGGAAATGTAAGGTTTATGTATTGATAATCTCTGTAACGATATATTAGGGATCTGAAACTAAAACTCCCCTACGGAGAAAATCGTTACGCTTTGTTATTCTGCTTTGTCATCAATCATCAATATTAGTCGGCTCCATGGTTTCCTTATCACACATTATCCAACCTGGTGTGTTCTCCTTTTTGGGAGCAGCCGCTAGCTTAACTCTGATGGCTTCTACGACCCCTGCGGCTGTCCTAGAGACAGAGGCCGAAATTCTAGCTCTACAACAGCCAACTCTCCTGGCTCAAGTAGGTATTGATGACGGCTTGGGAATTGAGGCAGGGGAAAGTTTATTGGCAGAAGCGGAGGCGGCTATCGATAGTCAAAACTATGAGCTAGCTATCCGTAAACTTCAAGCAGCAAGAGACACACTCAACCAAACATCTAACAGCTACCAAAATATTGCAGCCGCATTTACAGGTATTGACGCAGAGATTAGTGGAGGCTTACGGACAAGTGCTCGCGACGCGGCTCAGATGCGTGATCGGGCTACTTTACGGCAGGCACTTATCTATCGCGCTCAAGGTCAAGCCGAATTAGCTGTGCCCTTACTAGTCGAGATTGTCCAAAGCCAGGGGCCAGCTCGTGAGTTGGGTCTGGATGCTTACCGACAGTTATTTGAACTAGGTTTTGTCAGCCGTCCCTATCGCCGCACAGGCTCTGAAGATCCCAGCACTGCGGTCGCTGACGTTGCTCGACCTTTAAACCAAGAAGATAGCCCCACTGGCATCAGAGCTGCCGAGATCTTGATGGCAGAGGCTGAGCAGGCTTATGGAGCCGCAGACTATGGCACAGCAGTAGAGCGGTTGCAAACGGCCCGAGAAACGCTCAATACATCATCGAGCTACTACCAAAGTCTGTTTACTACCTTTACAGGAATTGACAGACGCGTTAGCAGTGAGATGCGACAAAAAGCGCTCGAAGCTGCCGAACTCAGAGATCAAGCAAGCTTACAGCAGGCCCTCGCATATCAGGCACAGCAACAGCCTACCTTAGCAATTCCGTTACTGGTGGAAGTGCTGAGTAGCCAAAATCCAACCCGTGATTTGGGTAAGCAAGCCTACGACCAGTTACTCGAAATTGGGTTTGTGGTCCAGCCTTTTGTTGAAAACGAAGAAACAGCCACATCAACTGAGCCGTAAAGTTCCG
Organism: Cyanobacteria bacterium P01_H01_bin.105; assembly: GCA_039178155.1. GTDB lineage: Bacteria > Cyanobacteriota > Cyanobacteriia > Phormidesmidales > Phormidesmidaceae > Leptothoe. The sequence goes on along the minus strand of JBCDFI010000015.1, from coordinate 18,446 downwards.
TAAAGTTATAGGGTACGCCCTACCTGCTGTTCACAGAGTAGGGTTCGTGATTTATATCAGCTTCAAACTTTTTTTATTACAGATTTTTTCCATGATTCCTGCCAATCAGATAGAGCAATTGATCAAATCTCAACTACCCGATGCTCAGGTGACTGTACAAGATCTAACAGGTACTCAGGATCATTACCAGGCAACGATTGTATCCACTTCCTTTGAAGGTCTTAATCTGGTAAAGCAGCACCAGCTAGTTTATGGGAGTGTCAATACAGCAATGGCATCTGGCGATCTCCATGCCCTGACGCTCAAAACGTTTACTCCAACAGAATGGGCTCAACAGAGCTGACACAACATAGCAGATAGTCCGATAAGATCACATTGAAGAAGAATAATGGGCGTTGCTGATTCTCGAACAGACTCACGGCGAAAAGGAGTCTATCGTTTCAATCAGTAACATCGAACAGTAAGCTTAATCACTGAGTGCTATAGCCATGTCTCCAGAAGTTAAAGAAAAAATCGATAGTTTAGTTTCATCTAACAAAATCGTTGTGTTTATGAAAGGCACTAAACTGATGCCTCAATGCGGGTTTTCTAATAATGTTGCCCAGATCCTTAACTCCCTAGGAGCAACCTACGAAGCCATTGATGTATTAGCGGATTATGATGTTCGCCAAGGCATCAAAGAGTATTCCAACTGGCCCACCATTCCACAGGTCTATATCGACGGTGAGTTTATTGGGGGGTCAGATATTATGATTGAGCTCTATCAAAATGGCAAACTTCAGGAGATGGTTGAAGTAGCCCTAGCATCCTAAACACGGGATTTGCTGAGTCTGGAGATAGTGCCAGCTGACCACGTTTGATTGACGGGTGGCATGGTAGATAGTTTCTTTCCTTAAATCAGTAAACTACAACTAGACAAATGCCAAAGCAGAGGGCACCCACAAGTAGGTGCCCTCTGCTTTTATTCTTTTCCAAGCCCCATTTATATAACCCTGATGGAGAAGCTAGCGCTATCGATAGTCAGGTTCAGGTTGGGGCTGCGCGATCGCAAAGTTTGACTCATCGAATAGAAATCGGTGGGTTTCTTCTTCGAGACGATGGATTAGATAAGGCTCTAAGGCATCTGAATGGCGAAGAGCCGCTAAATAGCCGGCGATGTAACGTCGCAGATCGTCGGAACGATAGCCACGATTCCACTGGTCAACCAGAGCATCTGTGATTCTTTGGTAATAGCGAATTGTTTTTGCATCTTGAAGCATTGTGTATGGGCTCCTCTAAACCGCTCGATCGGGATCTATCGACTATCGCTATGGTTGATAAACTACTATGGGATGTCGGCTGTAGACTTTCTGCTAAATGCCTGACATTTACCCGATGGAGACAAAAACTTGGTAGTGACGAAAAACAGTCATTTACACGAGAACTGAAGGGGTAGATACAGCCATACTTATTCTCGCACTAAATTATTTTGACGCTCAGATTTATGTAAACTTTTTTTATTTTTTCAGTATTCTCTCTAAGATTTTATCAGCTTATCTAGGGGCAAGTATATTTTCCTTCACAAATTAGATGAAATGGCTTAGCTCGGTGAGCTGAGGACATTTATACGAATACGCTCTCAACCCCGTAGCCGCAACTACAAAATATTTCTAGGCTGTTTGTTACGCTTCTACGAGAATGTTATGAAGCCTGGGCTTCTTGGTTAGCTGTGGCCTCTACGTGTATTCAAATTGTTGAAGGTAATCCGCACTTGCGATCGCTACTTAGCTGGCATCTTCAGCAGGCAGGCTATCGAGTCAATCAGTCTGCTGATATCGTGCGGGCAAAGGAAACCTTTCAGACGGCCCAGCCTAGCCTGGTCATTATGGAGACAGAACTGGCCGATGGCAGCGGGTTAGACCTTTGTCAATGGCTACAGCAGCGGGGCCGCCCGCTAGTCATGATCTTGTCTGCGAAATCAGGCGAGCCAGACGTGGTAGCGGGTCTACAAGCTGGGGCAGATGATTATCTAAAAAAGCCCTTTGGCATGCAGGAGTTTTTGGCTCGCGTTGAGGCATTAACCCGACGCAATCGGAAGATAACGGCCCCCGTATCGCTGAACTACGGCGATCTCAACATTGACCTGGTGCAGCGTCGAGTTCGATTTAAAGAGCAGTTTATCGACCTCACCCCCCAGGAATTTAGCCTGCTCTATGTGTTGACCCAAGCTGAGGGCTCTCCGTTAAGTCGCGCTGATCTATTAAGGCGGGCGTGGCCCGATGCCATTGACAACCCACGCACGGTCGACACCCATGTGCTGTCACTGCGTAAAAAAATTGAAGCTGATCCGCGTCAGCCCAGCGTCATTCAGACGGTGCGGAATGTGGGCTATCGACTAAATGTTGAGCGCATGCAAACCCATCATCATCGTCCGGTGGCGATAGGGGCGGTTAAAGCCGTTAATGCGGTTGGGTAATTGCCGTTGCTGATATCGGCAATTATTCTGAATGCTCTATGGAACGTCTCTGAGATTAGTCGTCCCAGTCGTCATCCCAATTGTCCTCTTTTTGAGCATCTACAATGTCTTGCTTTAGCTGGACCCAATCTACCTGGCTAACTGACTGATAGCTTACAAGTTTGCCTTGTTGCACATGCAAAACATGGGTAGCCCAGTCAGCCATCAGCTCTAGCTGGTGATTGACCATGACCACTGTGTGCATCGGAGTTGGGCTAGTGGCCAAGTAGGTTAACAAATGTTGAGCATAGCCCATGTCTTGGGCAGCCGTGGGCTCATCTAGCAGAATAATATCTGGCTCGGTAGCCAGGGTGCGCGCGATCGCAACTCGCTGTCGCTGTCCTACAGAAAGCTCAACGGACTGTCGCCCCAACCAGTCTTGAGGAATTTTTAATCGCTCTAGCCAAGGCTGTAGGGTTTGCCTAGCAGCGGCCTGCCCCACACCTCGCAGTCGGGCCGGATAGCACAGAGTTTCCTCTACGGTCTGGTCTAAAAGTTTACTGTCCTGCATGACCAGACCAATCTGCCGCCGCAGCTCTATTACCGGATAGCTAGCAAGAGGCCGCTGACGATAGCGAATCTGGCCACTGCTGGGCTCAATCAGCCGATTCATAAGCCGCAGTAGAGAGGTTTTACCAGCACCTGATGGGCCAATAATCGCTAAACGGGTATGGGGTGCGATCGCAAAGGAGATACGGTCCAATAGCAGACCAATTCCCACCCCTGCCCGCAAGGACACATCTGCAAACTCCAGAACCGCATCACTACTGCTCAAAACCCATTACCCACTGACTTATTCAAGCTTTAACCAATAACACCACCGTGGGTAGCCGTCCACACAGCCCAAGCATCCATCAATAGCAAAAAAGCTGTCATCACCAGCAAAAACAGATACATCCATGGCTGAGCCAACGGCGTTACATCCTGAGTATCAATACCAGTCTTTGCCTCAACCGTACGAACCAGCCGAGCAAACCCCACTACTCGCATGGGTAATAAATAAGCCCGGTCAGCAGCCTCAGTAATAAAGTAATAAACTCTGCCATTTTGACCGGTTGAGCGCGGCTTTAGCGCCTTAATTTCAGACCACTTTAGAGACCAACCACGCCACGGCAGCGGTGAAACCATGGCAATCCCCTCATCAAAGGTATGTACCTGTTCACTTAACCCAGCCCCCAAGAAACCCGCTCCTAACAAAGCCAGAACAATCAGTACCCCAGGACTAACTGGCGCATCTGTGGCCTGAGCTAAAAACGGCAGCGGTAATAGCAAAGCGACATAAAAACTTAACAACGTCACTTTAATCAGTGGCGAAATCCGAAACCGGTCAAAGGACTGATTAGCCAAAACCATAAGAGAAAGAATTCATAGACTTTGAGCGTAACATTACTTTACGCATAAGTTCATAAATCACCATCCATAGTGTTTATGGCATAGCCCATATCACGACAAATACTCATGGCAAATATTGCTGTACCACAGTCCACCCGCTATAGCTAACCGCAGCAAACGACACAAATAGCAGACCGTTGATAGCCACATGAGCCGAACGTGCCCAGGTTCGACTAGCAATCTGAGACGCCATACCTGCTGACGCGAGCACTAAGCTAACCACCAATAGCCCAGCCCACAAGTGCCAAGAATGCCCCAAGCTACCGTGCTCTCCCAAAGTGCCAACAATACCAATACTCAAAAGTAATAACACTAGGGCAACTAGCACAACACCCAAACCAATATGTGCAAGCCTTAGCCAGCTTGACTGGGTCTTTTCACGAGAACGCCCATAGAAAATCACGCTTCCCGTGATTAACAGCCCTGTATAAACCGTCAGCGACAGGCCCATAGACCAAGCCGCAATCCGCCACAACCAAATAAATGAGGGCAAATCCATAAACGCTATCCAAAACTCCAGAGTCCCCAATATCCTGGAGCTGGCCAAAACCACCAGAGACTGTGTAAGCCTTACCACAGAGGAGTACCCCTAGACCAGCCACACAGAGCCACCGGGCAAATAACCAAGCGCAATAGTCGGGTCTATCCCTAAAGACAACCGCACTGCTTATTAATGTCGGTTTAAATATGAGTCAACGTTAGATAACTGACAGATGCCGAGCACAACCACTCGACGAGCCTGAATTAACCATGAACCGGCTGCCTAGCGTTCTTCAAAGTCGACGGCGTATCGTCTCCCAGCTCTAGGGCGGAGTTCACCGTAATATCGCTCAGCGCATCCTCTGCCTGCTCAATCCTCAAACGAATACAGGGAACTGTATCTTCTAGAATGGAGCTTGCCATTGAGCCAGAATGAATCTCTAACTGTCCTTCAATATTCGATTCAAACATTAAGCGTTGCCCTGGAAAAACAACACGTTCAAAATACCAATTTGAAATATTTGTAATCCTAACTACTTGAATTTTACTGGAATCATTTACGTAGCAACATAAGGCCGTATTCGTATCATCAAACGGTATGGGATCAAGTGTTTGTGCCATGGGAGGAGAAGAGAGAGCATTAGTATGCCGACATTAAACACTACAGTAACATTTACCGATCCCCAACAACTGTAAAAGCTGCTACCGATGAGGTTTTCAGAAATATTTATACATCCATCCAGAGGTGCTTAGACAGCATTAACATCTTTATTATTTTAGAAAAAATAAAAACACAATTCTTTGAACTATGAGCATTTATAAGAACCTAATCTAGGTGAATTCAATCACTGAAGTATTTTTATTGAAATATTTTTTAGTTTTATTTTCTTAGCCGAGGTAAGAAAATTTGCTTAGCACTTTTCTAAGATTAAGAACCATCATTAATGTCTCGATAAGATGACATCTATATTGATTCAATCGACACCTAAAAGTTAGCTAATAGATTAGGAAGTTAAATCGATTACCGCTTTATTTTTCAATCCTTTGCTTTGTGCACTACTTTGAATAAGTTCTCTAGAATGATTGATAGACGGTAACGATGAAATCTCAGATTAGCAATGTTATCGTAACGATATGTGAAAAAACTGAAATAAATTTTTAGTTTTTTAATTACGTAACCTTAGGCAACCAGTGCAGTAATGGCTAACCGAGTTCTATACGTCCGGCTTCCGTGTAACCCAATTTTTCCTATTGGAGTTGTGTACCTGGCAGATCACCTTCGTAAAGCTTTCCCAGATATAGAACAACGTATTTTTGATCTCGGAACGATCCCACCCCTGGATTTTGGCTCCGCTTTAGATCGCTGTATTGATAATTTTCAGCCCAACTTTTTGGTCTTTTCCTGGCGGGATATTCAGATTTATGCCCCTGTCGGTGGCCGTGGCGGTAACCCACTACAGAATGCTTTTGAGTTTAACTATGCCCGTAATCCTCTAGTCAAAATGCGGGGTGCCATGGGTGGCATTCGCATGATCACGACCTACATAAATGAGCTGTGGCAAAATACGGGCCTAATCAAGCGAGGCTTTAAGCGCGCCAAACGATACTGTCCTGACGCAAAGCTGGTAGTTGGGGGCGGTGCCGTCAGTGTTTTCTACGAGCAGGTGGCAAATTGGATGCCCAAGGGCACTATTGTTTCTGTGGGTGAAGGGGAGCTGCTATTAGAAAAGTTAGTGCGTCAAGAATCGATTAGTAGCGAACGCTGCTATGTCGTCGGCGAGACCGAGCCACGGGAGCGCCTCATTCATGAATGGCCCAATGCCATTGAAAAAAGCGCCTGTGACTATAGCTATATCGAAAAGATCTGGCCTGAGTTTGAATACTACCTGGAAGAAAACGACTTTTACATCGGTGTTCAAACTAAGCGAGGCTGCCCTCACAATTGCTGCTACTGCATCTATACCGTCGTAGAAGGTAAACAGGTTCGTATTAATCCATCTGACGAAGTAGTCAAGGAAATGCGGCAGCTTTATGATCGCGGCATTCGCAATTTCTGGTTTACCGATGCCCAGTTTATTCCAGCCCGTCGCTTTATTGACGATGCTGTTGAGCTGCTGCAAAAGATCGTTGATTCGGGCATGGAGGATATTCACTGGGCGGCCTATATTCGAGCCGATAATCTTACCCCTGAGCTGTGCGATCTGATGGTCAAAACCGGCATGAATTACTTTGAGATCGGGATTACCAGTGGTTCTCAAGAGTTAGTCCGTAAAATGCGTATGGGCTATAACCTACGTACAGTTTTACAAAACTGCCGCGACCTCAAAGCAGCCGGATTTAATGATTTGGTTTCAGTTAACTATTCCTTTAATGTCATCGATGAGCGACCCGAAACCATTCGACAGACCCTGGCCTATCACCGAGCCTTAGAAGCCATTTTTGGCCGCGATAAGGTGGAGCCAGCCATTTTCTTTATTGGCTTGCAGCCCCACACCCACTTAGAAACCTACGCCATCGAAAACAATATCCTCAAAGAAGACTACAATCCCTTAGCCATTTATCTGCCCTGGGTTGCCAACAAACTGCTCTGGAATCCTGAACCCTTAGGGTCGTTCTTTGGTGACGTGTGTCTACAAGCATTTCGTCAAAATCCGAATGACTTTGGTCGAGAAGTTATGGACATATTGGAAGATCGTTTGGGTCTAGCTCCTCTCGAAGAAGCGCTAACGGCTCCGGTTAAATCAGCCAAAAAACCAAAGACACCAGAACTTTTGGCCCTATAGTGTTGGTCTAGGATTTACTCCCATCAAAAGCGACCAGAGTAAATCATTAAGCAAATGTTAGGATCACTAGGCAGAAATTGACGGAGCGCCATGGTAGATAAGCCCATTCTGAAAAAGGATCGTCCCCCCGAAGAACAGAATCGTCAGCCTTCACCGGACAAGAATAAAGACAAAAAACCTAGAGGCAAAGGTAAGGGTAAGGGCAAAGGCAAAGGTCGCCGAGATAAGGATGGGCAGGATAAGAGACCTCCAGTCAATCCAGCTCTGATGCGTGGCCCTAAACCAAGTAAAAAAGTTGAGCCGGAACCAGAACCCGAGGTCAGTGAAGAGGAAGCGGCTGAAGCAATTCCTGATGAAACAGCTGCTGACGCTAGCACTGAAGCCTCTGCAGATGAAGCCGTTACCCCTGCAGAAGAGACGCCTGTTGCTGCTGAATAAGCTCAAAGGGGTCAATGCCCTAAAAAACCGCACCTGTCGACGATAGGTGCGGTTTTTTATTGGATAGCTAAAATTCTTCTAGATTTATTAGATAGAGCACTGTAGACGCTACAAAAGCAAAAAAATCCCCAGTGGAATAATATTCCACTGGGGAGGACATCAGGGTGCATCTACCAATTAGGTCTTCTAAGTAATAGACACTGGTCAGGAGAAATCCTATAGGGCCAGACCACAAGTTGACTGTGATTCATCCCCGCCAACTTGGTAACAGCAAAGGCTACTATCAAACATGATCACAGTGAGTTGATAACACACATATGTTTTTTTCCTGGTCCAAATCCTTACTGCAGCTGCCCCCCATGCAAAAAAGGATGGCCAGTCTATTGGCTTTGTCGATCCTCATTAGTGGATGTCAGCAATCGTCGGAACCGGTATCACCAACAGCATCACCCCATGATGATTCGATCGAGGAGACCGTAGCTGCACCAGACGTTCTCACGCTTATTTACAGTCGCTCACCAGTCACCCTAAATCCCCACTTAGCTACGGGGTTTCAGGACTTTGAAGCGGCTCGTATTGTCTATGAACCCTTGGCAAGCTACAGTCCTGCGGGTGAGCTTATCCCTATTTTGGCGGCTGAGGTTCCCTCTTTGGACAATGGCACCGTGGGCGAGGATGGCCTCTCGGTTACCTGGAAACTCAAAGAAACCTTACGGTGGTCAGACGGAGAACCCCTTACGGCTAGGGATGTCGCCTTCACTTATAAATTTATTACCAATCCGACGGTCGCAGCGGTAACCGCCCAGTATTACCGAGATATTAAATCGGTAGAAGCCGTCGATGACCATACGGTAAAAATTATCTTTAAGCAGCCCACTGCTAGCTGGCAGACACCGTTTACGGGGCTCAATGGGCTGATCTTGCCAGAGCACCTGTTTAAGGATTTCAATAATCGCAAGGCTCGGGAAGCACCGGCCAACTTTCAGCCTGTTGGCACGGGTCCCTATCGTTATCTAACTGAGACGAGTGACCGCCTGTTGTTTGCTCCGAATGAGCTGTATCGGCAACCCGTAGGAGGCTTTAAACGGGTTGAGATTGTGGGTAATGTGCCCCCCTATGTGGCTGCCCGCGATGTCCTGCGCGATGGCACCGCCGATTTTGCTCACAATATTCAGCTAGAATCGGCGGCGCTAGTGGATTTGGTACAAACGGGTGAAACCGGCAGTCTGAGGCTCACGTTTGGCAGCCAGGTAGAGCGCATTATGCTGAATTTTGCCGATCCAGACCGAGAGACCGAGGAAAAAGAACGGTCGAGCATTGAATTTCCCCATCCGATTTTGAAGGATTTAAGAGTGCGACAGGCTCTTGATTATGGGATTGATCGACAGGCTATCGTAGATCAGCTCTACGGTGATTTGGGTAAACCGACGTCTCAGCTACTGGTGGCCCCCAACCCATCGGAAAATCAGCTGATCGACTTTAAACACGATGTCGATACGGCAAAGGCACTGTTAGAAGAAGCCGGATGGGTAGACAGTGATGGAGATGGTATTCGCGATCGCAACGACCAGCCGCTACAGTTAGTCTTTCAAACCTCTATCGGTACCATTCGCCAAGCCACCCAAAGCCTGGTCCAAGAGCAGCTAGCAGAACTCGGCATTGATGTATTGATCGAGCGGATACGCACCGAGGACTTTTTCTCCGCAGATCCAGACCAGACCAACAGCATCAACCACTTTTACGCCGACCTGCAAGAATACGCCATTGGAAATGATATCCCTGACCCAATGATCTATATGGGCTGGTGGACCTGCGATAATATCGCCGCCATGGCCAACAACTGGCAAAAACCCAACAACGCCCGCTACTGTAATCGGGAGTACGACAAACTCTGGCAGGCTGCCCGCGAAGAACAAGATTCTGAAAAGCGTAGCGAACTCTTTCGTCAGATGGATCGCAAACTGGCCGAAGATGTAGCCGTTTTGCCCATCGTTCATCGAGCCCTGGCCAATGCCGTTAGCGATCGCATCACCGGCTATACTTTTACCCCTTGGGATGCCAGCACCTGGGATATTGCTAACTGGCAACCCGTTGAACCAACGCCTCAAGTTGAAGAGAGTGGTGCGGACGGTAGTACGAATGAACAACCTTAGCCACCATCCAATGCCTACGGCACCTCTTTCGCCTTAACGTCCACAACCACCCCGTCATCATCATCAATGATTGAGTCGTTTGCAGCAGACTGCTCGGACCGATTCACCGCGCCTTGAAACACCTGGGAAAGCTCGGCCAGCAGCAAGGTAACTAAAATACCGTCATCAATCCAACCCACAATGGGAAATACGTCGGGAGAAATATCAATAGGGCTCAAGAGATAGGTCAGCGTCCCAAAGATAATCAGCCAACGATATTTAGGATTTCGTAACCCATTGCTATACCAGGCATAAAACGATTCAATCAGTTGCTTCATAGAAATCTTTAGCGCATTATCTTATGATGCCATTTCCCTCAAAAAGACAAGCTTAGTCAGGGAATATTTTCAGTTTTAACCCTCAATACTGACTGCTGCCATGGAATGCTCTACTCGCCGGTTGATTGGCTTTTGTTTGATGGGTACGCTGGTCGGTTTGAGTGCCTGCCGTCCGGCCTCGAATACGCCTAATGCCATCAGCGACGACGACACCCTCAAGCTCTTGTATTGGCAAGCCCCCACTATTTTGAACCCACACCTATCAAACGGGTTTAAAGATGCAGAAGCCAGCCGCATTACCCTAGAGCCTCTGGCGAGCTTTGATGCCGAAGGCGAGCTGCAACCATTTTTGGCCGCCGAAATCCCCTCCGTCGACAATGGTGGTGTAGCCAGTGACGGCACCGTCGTGACCTGGAAACTTCGGTCCGATGTCCTATGGTCTGACGGCACCCCTTTTACCGCGGAGGATGTCGCTTTTACCTATACGTTACTCAGTAATCCTGAAGTAGGTAGCACCACAGCCGGAACCTACGAAACCATCGAGGCGGTCGAGGCTCTCGATCCAACCACCGTAAAAATCACCTTTAAGCAGCCCAATCCTGCCTGGTCGTTAGTATTTACCGGCACCACGGGCATGATCTTACCTGCCCATGCCTTTCGAGACTATAACGGTGCAGATATTCGATCTGCCCCAGCTAACCTGCAGCCCATCGGCACTGGCCCCTATTACGTAACCACTTTTAAACCAGGAGATGTGGTGGTCTATGAGCCCAACCCCCACTACCGAGACTCGGTAGGATTTGAGCGAGTTGAACTCAAAGGCGGCGGTGACGCAGCCTCAGCCGCACGGGCCGTCATGCAGACCGGCGATGCCGACTTTGCCTACAGTATTCAAGTCGAGGCTCCGATTCTAAGGCAGCTAGAGAACGGTGGACAGGGTCAGTTTGTCACCAGCTTTGGCTCCCAGGTCGAGCGCATTTTATTTAACTTTACAGACCCCAACCAGACCGCGAGCAGTGGTGAACGGTCTAGCCTAGAGTTTCCCCATCCATTTTTTACGGATAGTAAGGTGCGTCAGGCCTTTAGCCTTGCCATTGATCGAGATACCATTGCCGAACAGTTGTATGGCCCCGCTGGCCAAAGCACCGTCAACTTTTTGGTATCGCCCGAGATCTATCGTTCGCAAAACACCAGCTATACGTTTGATTTAGACCGGGCTAATCAGCTTTTGGATGAAGCTGGCTGGGTAGATAGCAATGGAGATGGCGTGCGCGATCGCAACGGCATCGAAATGCAGGTTCTCTTCATCACCTCCGTTAACCCAGTCCGGCAGAAAACCCAAGAAATCATCAAACAAAACCTGGCCAGCCTTGGTGTTAGCAGCGAATTACGCTCCCTTGACCCCGCCATTTATTTTTCCGGCGATCCCGCCAGCGAAGATACCGTAGAGCACTTTTACGCTGACCTGCAGATGTTTGCCACCGGCAATACCAACCCAGACCCCGGTGCCTACCTCAAAACCTACACCTGCGACGAAATCAGTCAAAAGGCCAATAACTGGTCAGGACAAAACTACAGCCGCTACTGTAACCCCGACTACGATGCCCTTTGGCAGCAATCCACCACCGAGGTTGATAGGGCTAAACGGGCTGACTTGCTCATCCAAATGAATGACATTCTTATCCAAGACTATGCGGTTCTGCCCATGGTCCATCGCGCCGACATCGACGCCGTTAGCAATCGCCTCACTGGCATCGATTTGACCCCATGGGATTTACACACCTGGAATATTGGCGAGTGGCAACGGCCATAGGCAAACGGCAGCACAAGTCTTCGGTGCAGGTCTCCGGCAATCGCTGCCAAAAATAAAGGAATTTCATATCCCACAAAGATTCATTGAGTTCTTCTTAAAGTTAGGGACCAAGAGTTGTTGATATTGATTGGCTTGAAATAAATTGGCATTATCAGCCGGTCATTACGTTCAAAGTACTGTGCCGGGCAGAGAGTATGGCACTCTCCTACCAATTACATCTAAGGGCATTACCGTTTTAATCAGATTTTTCCGTTGCTGCTGTTAAACGCTATCGACTGTCTATCACTTCACAGGTCAATCTACCCTTCGAGTTAGCAACGCAACCGTTGAACATACATGTTTGAACGGTTTGACCCTTTCTTTAAAAACATTTTATGAAACCATTGTCAGCCGTACTGGGGGTGGTCACTGGTGCGATGGTGGCCACACTAAGCAACGCAGCCTTGGCTGCTGACTTTTCATTTCGTGGCACGTTCGCTCAAGATGACGATATCCACCTGTTTGATTTCAGCGTGACCCAAGAATCAACGGTCACCTTCAGAACGTATTCCTATGGAGGGGGTACTCAAGCCGATGGTACGGTCATCGCAGCAGGCGGGTTTGATCCGATTCTGTCTTTATTTGATGCCAATGGTACCCTGATTGGCTTGAGTGATGATGACGAGTCAGGCAGGGTTGCCGCCGATCCAACCACCGGTCAAACCTACGATAGTTTGCTGGACATCATGCTAGGTATCGGTGACTATACCATTGCATTGACGCAGTACGGCAACTTTACCAACACCACCAATTTGGCGGATGGGTTTAGGCATACGGGAAATGGTAATTTCACCAGCGATCTGTCAAGCTGCACGACTGATAGCCTATTTTGCGATTTTACCGGCGATGTTCGCACCAACCAGTGGGCCTTTGATGCCCTTGGCATTGTGCCCTTACGAGAGCCCGATGAAGGAAAGCCTCCCGTTAAGCCCAGTAACCCAACTCAGGTCCCTGAACCAGCAACTACCGTAGCGTTTGCCTTGGCTGGTTTCGGTGCCTTGTTCAGCCGAAAAAAGAAGTAAGTCGTTAGGGCCATAAGCCACTGAGATGGCCAACAACTAAGACTAGACAGTTTACGCTTGTATTTGAACCTGACGCTGGAACCACCAGGCAAAGACACCGCTCACAACAAACATCAGTAGCGAATAAATGGCGGCAGGTATAGCCAAACTCGGATTGTTGAGGAATGTGGGAGCACTTGCGATCGCAATCGCTAATGTGCCATTTTGAATGCCCACTTCAACCGTAATTGCTGTGGCACTGCGGCTATCTAGACTGGCCAGGGTTGCGATCGCATAGCCTAAAGCCATAGCCAAGATCATAAGTACAAAGGTGACGCCGCCGGCCTGGACAAAAAAGCCTGCCACATTGGCTCTTTCTTTAACCAGCAGACCCACAATAATCAACCCCAAGAAAAACAGCGACAGCCACTTGACCCAGGGTTCAACCTTAGCGGCCAAGCGGGGCGCTTTATTGTGAAGCACCATCCCTAAAGACACGGGAATCAAGGTGATCACAGCAATTTGAACCACTGTTGTCACAAAAGGCAGCTGCAACGTCGCCTCGGCTCCCAAAAATGTCCGCATAGACAGATTGACCACCAGAGGAATCGTAAATACCGTAATCACACTGCTAATGGCGGTTAGGGTAATTGATAGGGCCACATTTCCTTTAGCCAAATACGTCATCAAATTTGACGTAGGACCACCGGGACAGGCTGCCAAAATCATTACGCCTACGGCTAGCTCTGGGTTCAAGGAAAAGAAGCTAATCAGCACAAACCCGACAAAAGGCAGCAGCATTAGCTGAGCAATCAGTCCTAGAATCACCGCTTTGGGGTCCACCAAAATCCGTTTAAAGTCAGCTATCGTTAGCCCTAAGCCCATGCCTAGCATGATGATAAACAGAGCTAAAGGTAGAAAAACGGCAGTTAAAAAACTTGATTCCATGAAGCGTCAATCCGGCAGAAGCAATACTCTCGCTAGTTTACAGCACAGCATTATTGATGCCTTGTTGCCAATAAACTACGCTCCTAACAGCTTGGTGCTCTTGTTGTGTCGCAGAGTAGCCACTCCTATAGCAATAAATTCAGCTATCAGGACGGCCCACAGGCAATACGCAAATCGACTACAGCGAGCTTCATTCTTGTTGCTATTTTCTGCTACGTTTCTGTCTAGCTGTACCGCAACAACAACCAATACGATAGCCACCATTACTCCAGAGCAAATCAGCGAGATTTGTTTAGGGATGAGCTTAGGGGACATTGAAGTACATTTAGGTGAACCTGGGCAGCGCACTGATAATGCTGATGCAGATGAAGATGTGGCTACCTACGAGTGGCGCAATGCCGATGATTCATATTTGTGGGTGGTGTTTGCCGCCGATAAAGCCATTGGCATGGGGCAGGTAGGCTTACACAGTCCCGTTGAATTATTAGAGTCCGTACAGCCATCAGCATCTTCCGACTGTCCTTTCCGTAGTGAATGACTACTCTCTAATCATAGTGTCATAGTCGGCTGCTGCCACCCCTCAACTAACGCTTTTAGCACCGAGCCATAGGGAACTTCGTCAATCGCAGCACTACCACCAGTCTTCAGCGCACTGATAAACCGCTCACGCCGCGTAGGCGAAATCATAGCGTTGAGAAACGCCGTCTGTTCTGCTGTAGTCGCGGTAGGGTTAGACACTTCTAGCTGATTGAGTAGCTTTTGGATTTCAGCCGCAGCTTCAGCCAGGGAGGGACTTGTCATCGCTTCGTTGTTGACGGTACCACCAACTTGATTACCTCGAACCATTTCAGCAAAGCCACCAGCAAACTGAGCATTGCTGAGATCGTATTTTGGACCTTGATTATTCGCCATCGTAGTTAAAACTCCCATTAATGTTGCTTTTTCTCGTCGCTCCGCTGCAATCAGATGTTGAATCTCATCTAACTGTTGCTGTCCCTGTAAACGTAACTGCCTCTCATAATGGGCTTCTAGGGCTCTTAAGCGATTCTCATAAATCTGTTTTGCATCTTCTTCAACAGATAGTTGATTGACATCTTCAGAGACTTCTAAACGAATAACAAAGGCTCCAGACTGTTTCCTTTCGATTGCTTGAATTGCCAGATCTTGACCTGCATATTGACGACGGAGGTCTTGAAATGATTGAAAAAAAGCTTGCCAGTCAATACCATCTTGAAAAATAAGATCAACAGTATCTATAGCTTGTTGGAAGAGAGCTGTAAACTCCCCAGGTTTAAATATCCCTTTTCTAGGACGACGCTCTTTCTGATTAGCTTTGAGATAGACAAATTCACAAATAGCTCCGTCAAATCTTGTATCGCTGTTGATATTCCAGTCCTGGATGCGGGCTCCGGTAAACACAACATTTTCAAATCTTGTTCCCAGTGCTTGAGTATGAAACATGGTGACCCCACTCAAGTTAGAGCGACTCAGATTTGCAAACCGAAAATCCGTTTCGATAACATTGGCTTGAATAAGATTTGCACCGTCTAGGTTGGCTCCTTGGAAATGTGCAAGGCTTAGATCAGCTTTCTTGAAATCAGCATCTCTGAGTTGAGAGTCATTCAAGTTTGCCCCTAGTAGATTTACTTCTTGTAAACGGGCTCCATTTAAATTTGCCCTGATCAGGTTAGCATCGCGCAAACGGGCTCTACTCAAATCAGCATTTGTTAGATTGGCTAAAACCAAATTGGCTTTCCACAGATCGACACCGGCTAAATTAGCACCTGTCAGATTAGCTCGGGACAGATTTACTCCCTGCAAACTCTTTCTATCGAATTTTAGATTTGTAAGATCAGGCCTGACAAGTAGATTTTGTTGTCGCCATTTATTCCACAATAAGGCACCCTGATTGAGTCTGAATAAATGTTCTGGATTCGCCACTTCAATTTGCTAATTCACTCTTCAGAATTATTCCCTGATGATGAACAGAATTCTATGGGATTCCTTAAAACAGGTAGTCTGACAGTATGTTTTTTCAGCCCGAAACCTTTACTAAGCAACCGCGCGCAGCGATCTCACCTACTCCACTGCTAGCGAGACTCGCTTACCACCAATTCCACGTAAGTCTGCCAACAGTTTTGCTACATCTGCATAGGGTAATGTGCGATCGGCTTTGAGCATGACAAAGCCATCTGGGTTTTCTGCAAAATAGCCTTGAATAATGGGAGCCAGCGCTGGAATTGTAAGGGGTTCATCGTTGTAAACGGTTTGACCATCTTCCCGTAGGCCAATTACCAACGGTTCGGCTTTTTCGACAACCTCTTCGTCGACGCCCAAGACCGCCTGGGGCAAACTCACGCCAAAAATCTGGACGCCGCTAAGTTCCATGGAGATGATGACGAAAAATGTCAGTACCGTCATCAACACATCCATCATCGGTACTAGGTTGACCTCAGGGACGCCTGAGTTTTGATGTCGCGACTTTAATCCCATTTATTCTTCCTCACCATCCTCTAATGCCAGAGAAACCTGGTCCCCCCCGACAGCGCGCATGTCTCCTAGAAACTGCATCACATTCTCATAGGGCAGCTGCTGATCCGGTACTAGATAGACCGTCTTATCAGGATTTTTCTTGAGATAATCCTCAATCTCTAATGCTAGCTGGGTACTGTCAATGGGTTGACCGTTGAGCAAAGTTTTTTGGCTCGCATCCATCTCTACGATAAAAATTTCATCAGCGGAGGGGAGCTGGTCTGGCGGCACATCATCAGTTTGCTCCGGCGGTAGCTCTACTTCGATCAGCTGCTCACTTCCTAAGGAAACGGCAATGACGACAAAAAATGCGAGCACACCCATCATGACGGTGAGCATCGGCACCAAATCAATGGTGGGAATTTTGCTTTCTTTGCGTTTGCCAATGGCCATAGGACAAAAATCTGACGGTTAGTCTATTGATACGTGGCTGAAACCGAGGATTCTTCAGCGGTATGACCATTTTCTGATGCGAGCAATGCAGGTTCATACCAATGTTGTCGGTAAATCAACTCCAGTTCGTTGCCTGCTTCTGAGAAGTAGTCAGCCTGCTGGCTCTGGAGAGACACCAAAATTCGCAGCACTAGCAGCGCTAAAATCGCTACGACCATGCCAGCGGCGGTTGTAATCAGGGCTTCCCCAATACCGGCTGCTGCTTTACTGGCTCCTTCACCGCCGCCGCTGCCGCCGATATCTAAGCTATAAAAAGTTGCAATCAGACCGGTGACCGTCCCTAAAAGACCGAGCAATGGTGAAATCGCTACGATGGTTTCCAGTAGCTTTTCACCCTGACGCATTTTGACAAATTCGCGATCTGCTGCCGTTTCCATGGCGAGGCGAAAGGTTTCGGGGGAGGCGTTGCGCAAGCGTAGGGGGGCAAACAAAAATCGGCCGATGGGAGTATCGCTGTGTTGGTTTGCGATCGCAGCCGCCTCGTTCAAATCTCGCGGTGCAGCTGCCAACACATCGCTAACGATTTTACTTTCACGGCGCAGCAGATCGGACCAAAACCGTGTCCGTTCTAGAGCACAAGAGATCGTCAGCACCGAAGCTCCGACAATGGGCACCATCACCGGGCCGCCCTTAGCTAAAAAGTCAAATACAGTTGCCATAGTCTATGTCCAAGAGTACGTTTACCGATTAGGTCTGTCTAAAAGCTGGCCAAGCAAAAACAAAAAACGGTTTACACAGGTGGGCAGATACTGTGCGTTGTAACATTGACGCTCATTGCCCATCCTCCTCTGCCGCTGTAGCAGCGGCTGCCTCAGGGTTTGGATTAGCCGCCGTAGTCGGCGCATCTGGCTCTTCGCCAGCAGTTTCTAACGCATTCGGTACAGCGGCGGCTGTTCTAGCATCAGTGGTAGCCGCTGTTTCCTGGGGCGCAGGCACAGCCTCAATCAGCACTTCTTGCCACTCCAGATTGCTCTCGCCATTGACCTTCACGAGCACTGACTCAATTCGACCAGCAGCCACGGCTCCGGCACCGACAACATCGCACTCAAACGAGTCGCCCCGCTTGTTGACCCGATACATATCCCCACAATCAACGGCCAAGCTTTTGCCAACGGCATCTCTAATATCTTTCTGAATATCTTCCTCAAGGGATACCAAATTAATCAAGACTTTGGAGCTGGGCACATCCCAGCTGACAGTACCTTGATCGTCCTGCTGAATGACGTTTACTGTAAACTGCCCCCCATCTGGCAACTCCCCCACACAGCGAAAGTAAGCCTCTGCTTGTTTCACAATGCGATTTGGGCAAATTACATGCTTGAGGGCAAGCCGCCGCCCCTGGCGCTCAATGTCATCCTGAATATCAGTCTCTAACTGAGACATGTTTAGGTATTGTGAACAGCTGCTTAGGAAAACTAGCCCCAGCAGCGCCCCCAACCGAACAATAGCGACCATTCTGCGACAGCGAAAAAGTTAATCAAGATTTACTATAACGGAGGCCTCTAAGTACCGAGTAAAGGGTCGGTTAAGAGAATTCGGGAGCATCGTAGAAAACTCTTATAAAGTCGTTCTACAGAGCAAATCTACGAAATACCTAACCCTT
>JBCDFI010000014.1:0-24461 GCA_039178155.1 Cyanobacteria bacterium P01_H01_bin.105 | reverse complement strand
TCACTGACCAAGTCACCGATGAAACTATCCGCACAGTTTTAGAGAAAATGTTTTAAGCCAGCTTCTACACATCACAACCGCCATGCAAACGAAAGACAACCTTACCAATCTCGAATTCCCTACCCGCACTGCCACCGTTACTCGTACCACGAAGGAAACCGACGTCCAAGTCACCCTTAATGTTGATGGTCAGGGTAAGTGCAACGCCAACACTGGCATCCCTTTCCTCGACCACATGCTCCATCAAATTGCTTCCCACGGCTTATTTGATCTCGACATTCAAGCCACAGGCGACCTCGAAATCGACGATCACCACACTAACGAAGATGTTGGTATTACCCTTGGCATGGCCCTTCATCAGTCCCTAGGCAACCGCAAAGGCATCGTCCGTTTCGGTCACTTTGTTGCCCCCCTCGATGAATCATTAATCCAAGTTTCCTTAGATTTTTCCGGTCGTCCTTACTTGGCCTACGGTCTGGATATTCCTACCCAACGTGTCGGTACCTACGATACCCAGCTAGTGCGCGAGTTCTTTATGGCCGTTGTTCATCATAGTCTGATGACTCTCCACATCCGGCAGCTCGACGGTATCAACTCCCATCACATTATCGAAGCTACCTTTAAGGCCTTTGCCCGTGCCATGCGTATGGCCACTGAGATTGACCCCCGCCGTGCCCATGCTATTCCCAGCTCCAAAGGCGTACTTCAGGTCTAAGCCACAACCGAGAACCGATAGAATACGTACAAAGGTATCTAAACCTTAGAACTGAAGGACATCATGACGCTCAGACAATAGGGAGCGTTAGTTGTGTGTTGTCATGCTGATGCACAGCTAAGGTAATAATCTGGTGCTCTATTGTGGGTACGGTATCCAACGAAGCTGTTCTTGTACCTGGGTTAACGGTGTAGGCAGGAAAACAGGCTGCACTGAGGCTTAAACGCAGGGCCTGACCAGCCAAAACTCTGAAACAGGTAGGCTGTAGCGCTAACTTAATGAGCTGATTATCGACAGTATCAAAGATTCGTCTATAGCCCTGGGTAAGATTAAATACTTGATGGTTGGCATCCACCACTGATAACACTGCACATAGGTCATAGCTAGGCGCATCTGTCTGAATCTCTAGCGTTAAGGTCACCTCACCCGTTACGCCCAAATCCCTCTCTAATAGGTCAGTCGTATATGTGAGAACATCACTGCGACTGTCTATGGCACTGCGATCAAACGAGCCTGACGGAAAGCTAGTGTGTCCGCCTAACGAAGGGACAGGTCGCCATGGGTCATGGACCAGTACATCCGATATCGTATCGGCTGTGGCTGTGTCAGATGTCGTGTCAGCAGGAGACTGAGCTAACATACCATCGTCTGTACGCATGGCAGCCAGACCAGAACTTCTAAGTTGATAAACTCGTTGCTCAGAACCCTCTGGCCATTGCCTAAACTCTTTCCATTGATTAGCACCCATTTCAAAAAGATGAATGGGTGGTTTATCCAATAGGCTAGAGTTTTGACCTTTGAGAAAATAATCAAACCACCTAATCTGTAGCCGATCTATTGGATTCATTGCTTCAGAACCAAAATCTACTTCGCCTACCTTTTGGCTCCATGGGAGATGACTCCAAGGGCCAATCCAGAAATGCTGAGGGGACTGGCCGTGAGCAGTCATCTCTTTAAATAGACGGATATCTCCAGTGAGATAGGGATCAAACCATCCACCTACGTGGAGCATCGGCAAGTTAATGGTTGTCAGGTCTGGTTTTAGTGAGTGCCAATAGCTATCAGCCTTAGGATGAGCTAACCAATCATGCCAGAAAGAGTCAGGGGCGAACTGTTTGATAACGTCTGGATAGGCAGAGACAGGGCCGTTGAACGGCAGACTACGCGATGCTGCCCGCAAGGCGTTAAAGGCCGTCTTATTTTTTTCTAGCCGAGCGGTTTCTGCCGCTAGCTGAATCGCCCAGCCCAGTCCAGCCTGCAGACGTAGTGCTCCATTTTCATAGGCCCAGTCATGGTACAGGTCATAGCCCACCATAGCTGGAGCAAGTACTCTAAGGGCAGCGGGCTTTGCTTGGGCCGCGTAGAGCTGGGTCATACCCTGGTAAGAGAACCCATACATGCCCACCTTGCCGTTGCTATTTGATAGCTGAGCTGCCCATTGAACGGTGTCGTAGCCATCATCGACTTCATGGGCAAAGAGATCAAACGTGCCTTCAGAGGTGCCACGACCCCGCACGTCTTGGATTACGACAATGTAGCCTTGAGCTGCGTACCAGGTAGGGTGAGCATAGACAACGGTGGATGCGATCGCACGTCCATAGGGCTGTCTCATCAGCAGTACAGGCCATGGCCCCTGGCTGTCAGGGGAGTAAACATCCGCATCCAAACGGATGCCGTCACGCGTCCGGAGCGATTGTACCTGCTTGGGTTTAACGGGCAGAAAATCAGACGGCATCAAAGACTGCGGGTACGCCCCAACACAGCGATGTCTTCTTCATCTAGTTCTGCAGGTATGCCTTCACGAATCAACTCTGCAAAATCCTCATTAGGGACCATCACACTGAGTAGGTAGAGCCGTGTTGAACCAGTATTTTCAACAAAATGAATTCCATAGGATGGAACTAGAATACTGTCACCCGTTCGGATCGTTGAAATTTTTCCATCACAAACAACACGCCCTTCTCCTTTAATCACATAGAACATTTCCACAGCGACCTGATGTCGATGGGTGGGTGTTTTACCATCCACATCAAAAATTTCTACACAGCAGGTCAATTTAGCATGGCCCAGAGTAGGGTCGACCAAGAGTGCTAAGCGGTTTTTATCATCGGGGCTAATGCGAAATACCTGATAATCGTGGGGGGATTTTAGTACGGGTAAAACGCAGCTTGTCGGTAGATCACAGGTACTTTTCATTGGATAAACAGTAGCAGCGCTTCTTCAGCTTAGGAAGCGCTCTTTATCCTAGGAAGGTCTTGCAATAATTTTTCACCTATACCCCCTACATTGCCACCAAATTAATGACATCTATGCCGACTCTGATGATTTAAGATGCCATGGGCACACTTTCACCCTTGAGACGTCACACAGCTATAGAAAATACGTTAACGTTTCCGTATTCACAGCGAATGACTTGATTACAAATATCCTCTGTAGGCTGATAAAATAAGCCACTGCGACAATAGTTTCTAGCTACCGTTACCGATTGCTCAGAAAATAATTACAGTTGCTTTGCTGTTTTTGCTTATGACCCTTTGAAAATCTGTAATGTTCATATTTGGCAGGATGCCTGCAAATATCTGAACTAGAAGGGTACACTCTAGCTGAAACCAGTATTTCTTTTTTTAGTTAAGAGGGTTTATAACCTTTGACATTACTCGATTGCTAGATGTTTGTTAACGATTTCAGTAGGATTTCAATGCCATGAGTAATAAAACCAACAGCCCATGGGAGATCGCCAGTATAGGGCTAGGGGCATGGCACTATGAAACAAACGTCAGCGTCATATCGGTGTAATGGTTAAGGCCGCTAATCCTATCGCAGATATTTTGGTGATCGATGACGATCCGATCATTCGACGTATTCTTCAGCGGATGTTGCAAAGCCAGGGATATCGTGTTGCCATCGCGGAAACTGCTGCTGCTGGTTTAGAGCAGGCGTTAGCAATTACCCCGCCGGTCATTCTGTGTGACTGGCGTTTACCTGGCACGGTCGATGGTTTAGAAATTTGCCGTCGGTTAAAAGAGCATCCAGATTTATCCATGAGCTCGTTTTTGCTCATTACCGCCCATGCCGAGACCGCCAGCCGAGTTGAAGCCTTGGAAGCAGGCGCTGATGATCTGTTGATGAAACCCATCGACATGGCAGAGCTAAAGGCGAGGGTCAAATCTGGGTTACGACTTTGTCAGCTCACCCGTGATTTGAAAAAGCAAAAGCAGTATTTGGAAAATGAGCTTGCAGAAGCTGCTTCCTATGTTCAGTCGCTGCTACCTAGAGATACAGACAAACCTCCGGTCAAAATTCAAACCCGCTTTCTGCCATCTCAGCAGCTGGGGGGAGATTGTTTTGATTTTTACTGGCTAGATCCTGATTATTTGGTGATGTATCTGCTAGATGTATCCGGGCATGGTTTGGGGGCTGCTCTGCTTTCTACCTCTGTGCTTAATGTGTTGCGCTCTCAGTCTTTACCGGGCACTAACTTCTATCGACCAGACAAGGTACTCGAAAGTCTGAACAATATGTTTCAGATGACGGACCAGAACGAAAAATATTTCACAATTTGGTATGGCGTCTATAACCGAGTCAATCGTCAACTCATGTACGCGAGTGCCGGCCATCCCCCAGCTGTATTACTTTCTGCTCAGCCTGCAGCTACTGAGGCTGCTAATGGATCTGCTGCCATGGCTGCTGAGATTATGCGGCTACGTACACCAGGAATGCCCGTTGGCATGATGCCAGGCACCACATATACCTGGAAGCGCTGCTCAATTCCCGATGACAGCTATCTCTACATATTTAGTGATGGCGTCTACGAAGTGCCAGAAACAGAGCTGGCTGAAACAGGTGAAATTCTGGGTCTAGACAGTTTTATTGACCATATTGTTAAATGTCCCCGTCCAGGCCAGTTAGACCAGCTGATTCGTCATGCCATTATGCCCAGTATTGATGTTGGGCAGGCTCTTTTAGACGATCTTTCGCTGTTAGAAATCAACTTTAGTTAGACAGATAGCTAGAGTTAGACAGATAGCTAGACAGACAAGAGCTCAGATAGGCGAGGAGATGCTCTTCACATAGAACATGTCATCGCCTGACATCTAATTTTTAAAATCTGTGGGGCCTTGGTAGCCGGAAGCTGTTGCCAGAGTCGATAGGGTTTGAGTTCCTGGTAGAAACTGTCCGTTTACCTCCCAGGTAGGGAAGCCGGTAATCTCAGGAACCGATTGACATAGTGCTGTCTGAGAATCAGCTCCATCCTGAGCACATTCAATATAGGGCATATACTTTTTGGCTTCTTGTCCAAAGAGCTGCTTTTGATCAAAACAGTGGGGGCACCAGTAAGCACCGTACATTTTGGCATCCACTTCTTTTAAATGCTTTGCCAAGGCGACTTCTGCTGCACCAGAGGTGTTGGTAATTGCAGGCCCGGTGTTGCCGACACTACTGGCAGTTGCTGCTGGCCCATTGATGCTGATGGAGTACATGCCAATGGTTGCGACTAGAGTTACCATGCCCATGATTACCCCGCGAAATAGTAGTGCGCCCTGGTCTTCCCATCGACGACCTAAAAGCGTTAGCAAGAACATTAGGACCGTAAAGGATGCCGAAGCAAGACAATAGAGACAGGCAGCTCTAAGCTCGGTGGCAAGTAGATACATAAGATACCCACTAAAGACCATCATGCCTGTTGCCCCGATAAACAAGAGCGGCCAGGTGATATCTTCCAGCTTTTGGCGCTGTTTGCTATTAGGGTCTGAATTAGCAAACAGCGGTCCTAGGGATAGAGCCACCATGCCTAGGTAGGCGAGACAGCCAAACAACGTTAGTGGAATGCCAAATACCTCTGCATAGGCACTGTTAAGTACCTGGTCGCAGCCCTTAACGGGACAAGCGGCATCGTTTCCCATTAACTTGATTACCGTTAGATAGCCAGTGCCTAAGGCTCCAACGGTTGCGATCGCGCCAATAGCAGGTCGCGACCAACGATAAATTCCACGAGTTTCCTTACGGCGACGTCCCATAGTTTACAGATAACTCTAAGCTCATCAAGACATTCAAACATGCAGCGATGGATATACCCTCACCAGAGAGGTTGCTCCCCCGACTGCATCTTAGACAAAAAATCGTAGCTTCGGTAGAGGTATTCAATAATCGTCAATACCCTCGTTGCCCAATAGTTGCCCAATCTATAAATCGATTTTACTTATGACGGTATCGCATCCATAAATTGGCCCACCCTGTGGGGATCTACTGGCTGCTCGATCTGTCCCCATCGCTTTAAAGAGCTAGAAACAATGACGCCATCAGCTGACTTTATCAAATGGGGAATATTATCCATAGTTGCACCGCTGCCCACCAAAACAGGAGCTTCTCCTGCAGCTGTCTTGGCATCCACCAAATCTTGAATTGTTGGCGGATGTCCTGTGGCTCCACCGGAGACAATTACAGCATCTGCTAATCCCCGATGGATGGTATCGGCCACTGCATTGATCATCGCGGTCTCTGGAAAGATAGTCCCCACTGGGGCAGCATGTTTGACCAGAACATCAGCAAACACTTTGATATCAACCCCAAGTTCTCGACGGTAGCGCATGAGTCGATGGGCGTCTCCTTCTATAAGCCCCTGATCGGTAGCCATGGCTCCTGTCAACACATTTACCCGGATAAATTCAGCACCAGTACAAGCGGCAATCGCTAACCCACTGTGGGCATCATTACGTAATACGTTGAGGCCTATAGGTATCGTCACTAGCTGTCGTAAACGGCTAACTACGATTGTCATGGCGCTGACCACAGCCGGATCGACCGTTCCTTTGGTAAAAGGAACATCAAAAAAATTTTCCACAATAATACCGCTCACACCACCAGAAGCAAGGGCCACAGCCTCCTGAACCGCGCGGTCTACTACCACCTGTAGGGAGCCTTGCCAGCGAGCTGAGGCAGGCAGGGGCAATAAATGAACGACACCAATCACGGGTATTGATGTTTTGAAAAGTTTGTATAACTCCACAAGCCCTCAAAAAAATAGGTTTTTGGCCATTGGTTGATTACAGAATGAATCAAGCTGAAATGAGCGATATTGATCAAAAAATCTGAAATTGATGTCTGCAAACGTGTCCAAATAGCGATCTTGTATCAAGTCACAGCAAACGCTATTGGCTAGATATATCAGTCCTTTCCAGACAGAGCCCACAGAATTGTATAGTTATGTTATAATTTCCTCAATAGGGCAAAAACAATCGCTACCTGTTCAACACTCAAATGATTAGGGTAGGGTGCTGAGTCATCCGTGCGATCGCAACGCCTGCTATGGAGACTAGTATCCTGCTTTCCTACACAAGAATTTATGGTTCATAAGCCAACCGTTGCTGTTTCTCACCTAGGCTGTGAGAAGAACCGCGTCGATACCGAACATATGCTGGGTCTTCTCGTAAAGGCCGGCTACCAGGTAGACGCTAATGAAGAACTTGCTGATTACGTTATTGTCAACACATGTAGCTTTATTGAAGCCGCTCGTCAGGAATCAGTTCGAACCCTAATCGAGCTAGCAGAAGCTGACAAAAAGGTCGTTATCACTGGCTGTCTAGCTCAGCACTTTCAGTCAGAGCTTCTAGATGAGATTCCTGAAGCTGTTGCTCTGGTTGGTACTGGTGATTATCATCGCATTGTCGATGTGATTGAGCGGGCTGAGGCAGGGGAACGAGTTAAGGCCGTTTCTGCTGAACCCACTTACATCGCGGATGAAACTGTTCCTCGCTATCGCACGACCAGTGAAGGCATAGCCTATCTTCGTGTGGCGGAGGGCTGTAATTACCGATGTGCATTTTGTATTATCCCCCATTTACGCGGTAACCAACGTTCTCGTTCAATTGAGTCGATTGTGGCAGAAGCTCATCAGCTAGCTGCCGAAGGCGTACAAGAGCTGGTCTTAATCTCTCAAATTACTACCAACTATGGCGTTGACCTCTACGGCAAACCAAAATTGGCTGAGCTTCTACGAGCCTTGGGTGATGTAGATGTGCCCTGGATTCGTATGCACTACGCCTATCCCACGGGCTTGACCTCAGACGTTTTGGATGCCATCCGCTCAACGCCGAACGTCTTGCCCTACTTAGACTTACCTCTCCAGCATTCTCACCCTGAGATTCTGAGAGCTATGAATCGTCCCTGGCAGGGGCGTGTAAATGATGACATTATTCATCACCTCAAGGCTGCCTTGCCCAATGCCGTACTACGCACCACATTTATTGTTGGTTTCCCCGGTGAAACGGATGCTCATTTTGAACATCTGAAAGCGTTTGTACAGCGTCATGAGTTTGACCATGTCGGTGTATTTACCTTTTCTGCTGAAGAAGGTACTCCAGCAGCTATCCTGCCAAATCCAGTTGATCCAGCTGTTATGCATCAGCGGCGAGAGGAACTGATGCTGACCCAGCAAGAGATTTCCTTCAGACGCAATCAAAGCCAAATTGGTCAAGTTGTGGATGTTCTGATAGAGCAAGAAAACCCAGGTCAAGGTGAATGCATTGGCCGCTCAGCTCGTTTTGCTCCTGACGTTGATGGTCTGGTCTATGTTGAAGGCACACCGCCTTTGGCTCAAATAGTACCTGTACACATTACTGGAGCCGATACCTATGACTTATTTGGTACTGTCCTGACTGAAAATACTTCAGTTCCAGGCAAATTGCCCGTAAGTGTTTCTCTTTAAAACTCTCGCCTGCACTCAATGACCTCAAAAGGAGTCTAAATGACCTTGTCTTTTGCTGACCTCGGGTTGTCTGAACCCCAAGCTCAACATTTGGATGAACTTGGCTTTAAAGAGCCTACCCCCATCCAGTCCCAAGCTATTCCCCACATGCTTGCTGGCCATGATGTGGTTGGTCTAGCGCAAACAGGCACGGGTAAAACCGCTGCCTTCTCCTTACCAATTTTGGAACAAGTCAATGTCAACAAGCGAGCTGTGCAGGCGTTAGTGCTTACCCCAACGCGTGAACTGGCTATGCAGGTTTGTCAGGCCGTTCAAAACCTCAAGCATAGTTCTCAGTTGAGAGTATTACCTGTTTATGGTGGTCAGTCGATCGAGCGTCAGCTCAGTCAGCTACGCCGGGGTGTTCATATGGTGGTTGGCACACCGGGACGTGTTTTAGACCTACTCAGTCGAGGGGCTCTAAAGTTTGACCAGCTAAGTTGGCTAGTTTTAGATGAAGCCGATGAAATGCTCAATATGGGCTTTATTCAAGATGTGGAAAATATCTTGAGTCATGCTCCATCTGAGCGTCAGACGGCCTTTTTCTCGGCCACCATGGAGCCTGCTATACGTGAACTGGCGGCTAAGTTCTTAAAATCTCCAGTTACCGTAAAAGTTAAGGCTCAGAACACTGCGCCTCAGCGAATTACTCAGCTGGCTTACGTCGTTCCTCCCGGTTGGAGCAAACCTCGGGCGCTAATGCCTATCTTAGAGATGGAGGATCCTGAATCAGCCATTATTTTTGTACGTACTCGACGCACAGCGGCTGAGCTGACTCGTCAGCTACAATTTGCTGGCCACAGTGTTGATGAGTACCACGGTGATCTAAATCAGGCCCAGCGAGAGCGGCTGCTGCTGCGCTTTAAGCAAGGTCAAGTGCGCTGGGTAGTTGCTACTGATATTGCGGCTCGAGGTATTCATGTAGATAACTTGACCCATGTCATCAACTACGAGCTGCCGGAT
Source organism: Cyanobacteria bacterium P01_H01_bin.105 (assembly GCA_039178155.1). Lineage (GTDB taxonomy): Bacteria > Cyanobacteriota > Cyanobacteriia > Phormidesmidales > Phormidesmidaceae > Leptothoe. The sequence goes on along the minus strand of JBCDFI010000014.1, from coordinate 15,039 downwards.
AATCAAGATAGCTATGTGCATCGCATTGGCCGGACCGGTCGCGCCGGTCAAGAAGGTCGAGCCGTCTCCATTGTTCATCCGTTAGAAAAGTATCAGCTGCGTCAAATTGAACGTCACCTTAAGCAGGAGCTAACCTTCTGTAAGGTGCCTACTCGGGCAGAAATTGCGGCCCGTTCTCTAGAAAAGCTGCAAACTCAGGTCAAGGAAGCTGTTACTAGTGAGCGACTAGCCTCCTTCTTACCCATTGTTTCTCAGCTTACTGAAGACTATGATCCCCATACGGTTGCCGCTGCGGCTTTGCAAATGGCATATGATCAAACTCGTCCTGCTTGGATGCGTGGAGATGAGCAAGAACCCTCTTACTTAGCTAAAGAAGAGCCTCGACGTCAACGTAGTCGTCGTTCTCGCCGTCGTCGGATTGAGACTCCTGCATCGTAAAAAAGTCTTGCACGACCGGTAAAGACTCAATAAAGTTGTGCTCAATACATCGACACCTCACCTAAGATAGGCTTAGAGCCTGTTCTTGGTGGGGTGTCATACTATGTTGGTGATTCTGCTAGACAATCAGGTGATTCCATCCGTATCTGTCTGTGCTAGCTGTCTAATGGCAAATCAGAGTGGACAGCCCCGTTTGCGTGATGGAAAATTAGGTTGTGCCAAACAATTAAGTTCTTCTACAAAATTACCTCAGTATCAATGCCAAATGGGTTTTCGATTGGCAAATATTGAGTCATTGCAGCAGTGCGAGCTTTAGCACCTCAGTATCTTTTAGTATTTCTCCATGCTAAGGTCTGAGCTATTTCGTAGAAACCGTAAAACGCCTGAGGAAAGCTGCGCTATGCTGAAAAAGTTCTGGAAAATTGGTGGCGGTTATGCCGTTATTTTCCGAGCTTATTGAATGTAATCCTCTGCAAGTATTCCTATGACTTGGCGCAGCACAACTGAAACTTCTGACAAGCTACTGGGTAGCCTACCCTATCTGTTGCCATTGCTTGATGCCGTCGTTGTAGGTGGGGCACTTTTTAAGCTAATTGCCAATTTTCCGGTGCTTGTGCCTCTGGGTGAAATCCTTTTGATACTAGTTACACCGGTTAGGTTTGTCTACGGGCTCTTGCCTTTTGGACTTGGTTCACTTGCGGTATTTTTTGCTCTTTTTCTTTTAGTGGTGCGCAATCCAAATATCAGCCACTTTATTCGCTTCAATACACTGCAGGCGATCTTAATTGGGTTTATTATCTCTATTGGCAGTCTTTTACTTAGCTTGCTCACTATGCCTGGGCTAGCGCTAATTACCGATACTTTTTACAACGTTCTGCTATTTGGCGGCATAGCTGCTGTTGGATATTCTGTTTTTCAGTGTTTGATGGGCCGATATCCAGAGATTCCTACTATCTCTGAAGCTGTTCATATGCAGATTCGATAATCCTAAAGGCAAACATTAGCTAATAGCCTATCGCTTGATAGTTCCTTCTGGTATGATAATGGACCCTTGTTTGGCGTACTTGCTGAGCCAAACCATTTAGTCCATAAGGAATAGAATGAGTAATTTTTACGAAACCATGTATATCCTGCGGCCCGACATCAGTGATGAGGCTGTCGATAATACGATTGGTAAATACCAAGACATGATTAAGGAGAAAGGCGGAGAGGTGCTAGAAACACAGCACCGTGGTAAGCGTCGTCTTTCTTACGAAATCAATCGCTATCGCGAGGGTATTTATATTCAGATGAACTATCAAGCGCCGGGAGATACGATCGCTCCCATGGAGCGAGATATGCGTCTAAGCGAGGATATTATCCGCTATCTGACATTGGTTGTTGATGAACTTCAAGAGTCTGAGGCTGAAGAAGAAGCTCCGTCTCAGGCAGCACCATTAGGTTCTTAGGTATTAGATAACGGACCTTTATCGGTCTGAATTCTTTTATCGTTTATGTGCTTTTATCAAGAGGGTCGCGGCTATTGTACTGGCTGCGACCCTCTTGATTTTGAAAAATCACAAGCTTATCTAATAAAAAACTTGCATTTTGCGAAATTGATGCTAAATTTGTGGGCACTTAGGTGTTGGCTCTAACGCTAGTGGGGCTGGTCGAGCACTGTTCAATAACCGATTAATCGGTTATTTAGAGAGGTTCACCGTTGCCAAAGTTTTAGGTTTTTGTCCCAGCGTCATGCATGTTTGTCTATTAGAAATAGAACTGTTGTTTAGTAACTTGTTTACGTCAATCGGCAACAATTTTAGACGCCATTTTAGAAACCATTATTCAGTACTGTAGGAGTGATCTCGTGCCCCAATTGACTAGGTTAAAGACGTCTGATGCTCAGGTAGAAGTAGCTCGTTTGCAAGAAGAGTTGCAAATGAGGGATCAGCTGGTGCAACAGCTGTCTCAAGAGCTATTTCGTCTGGTAAAGGGAAACCAAGACTTTCTCCCGTCAACGGATGTTTCTGAGCGTCATCAGGCTGAGGTAAGGGCTCTGCGAGAACAGCTGCAGGGTGTGGAAACCCAGGTAGCGTTTTATCAAGAACAAATAGAAAGTCGAGATGAAGAAATTCATCAAATGCGGCAAACGGTTCAAGAGTTGACCGATCGCACTCGTATGCTAGAGCAGGTAGTTCAGGAATTACCTAAGATCTATAAGCAAAAGTTTTCTGAGCGGATGCTGGCGGTAAAGAATCGTGTTTCCCGTATTCAACAGGAAAATCGTCAGCTAAATGCAGAACTACAAAATGTCAGCTACCGTTTAGCAGTAAGAACTCGACGAAATCAACACTGTCTCGATTTGCCTACATTTCCGCAGTCCATGTTAGGTGCTACACCGATGGCTAGCTTTTCAGAGGTTTAGAGCCTCAAGGCTATGTTTTAACTTAGTCATTAACCTTCCTCTAGAGGAAGGTTTTTTAATGAGCGTTTGTGGTTACGCTTAAGACAATCAAAGTTTCTATGGAAGTTTAATGTGTGTAGAGATAAAGTACCTGAGGCACTCTAATTAAAATTCAGGGATTTTATTGTGTTAGTTCTCACATTTGTAAGAAAGAATGAATAAAATAGAAGAAAGATAAACTTATTTCTATGCATACTGTCCTGCTGACGTTCGATTTTTTTTCACTCGAAACGATTCAAGCATTGGCTCAAGACTATGGTTACTGGGCCATTTTTTTTGGCATTATGCTCGAAAATATGGGAGTGCCTCTACCTGGTGAAACGGTGACATTAGTTGGTGGTTTTTTAGCAGGTAGTGAAGAACTGGTTTATCGCTGGGTTTTGTCTAGCGCGATCGCAGGCGCAATTATTGGTGACAGCATGGGCTATTGGATTGGCTTTTATGGTGGCTGGCCCTTGCTTTTACGATTGGGTACTTTTTTTCGCATTGACGAAACTGCTCTGGTCAAAATTCGTGAGCAGTTTAGCAAAAATGCAGATAAGGCTGTGATTTTTGGCCGATTTGTCGCACTGCTACGTATTTTTGCAGGTCCTTTAGCTGGCATTGCCCAGATGCCCTACTGGAAATTTTTGTTATGTAATTTGTTGGGGGCTAGCCTGTGGGGAACGGCTATGGTCACGTTGGCGTTTTTTGTGGGCCGATTAATTCCGTTAGCAACGCTTGTCGGTTGGGTAACACAGTTTACAGTGGCAGCCCTTGCTGTTGTGATTCTTTGGACGATTTTCCTATGGTGGCTAGACCGTCGTCAACATGCCCCAGCTTCAGACTAATTCGCTAATGCTGAATGATTAAGTGCATTTTCTGATGTTGCTCAAGTGTACCGGTGGAATAATTGGCACAAGCAACAGATGAGAATGAACATGAGCGGTGTCGAATTGATTATTTTTGGAATAGGTCCAACGTTTGGATTGATGATTTCGTTTCTCGCTTGGCTATGTGAGGGACAGTACGTGGTTAATAGCGATGGTCAACAACCGTACTAGTCAAAAAATCTAATGCCTCAATTGATTTTGGTTACGGGACCCGCTCGCTCTGGGAAAAGTGAATGGGCCGAATATTGGGCCGAACAAACGAACAGACCAGTAGTGTACGTTGCAACATCGACAGTTTCAGTGAATGATACTGAGTGGCAGCGACGTGTTGCTCAGCATCGAGAGCGTCGTCCTACTAACTGGAAGACTTTAGAGGTTCCAAAAGATTTAGCTAAGACTATTCAAACCGCTGATGCTAATAGGTGTTTATTAGTTGATTCCCTGGGTACTTGGTTAACTAACCAGCTCAACGAAGACGACGCATCATGGCAGGTCATTGTCGATGAGTTGGTAACCGCTTTAAAGTTGTCTAAATGTGACGTGATTTTGGTTGCTGAAGAAACCGGTTGGGGAGTGGTACCTGCCTATCCTCTAGGACGTACCTTTCGAGATCGTTTAGGGTATTTGGTACGGTGTATTGGCGAGATCGCAACGCAGGTTTACCTAATTACTGGCGGCTATGCCCTTGACCTAAAGCGTTTAGGCAAACCACTACCGCCCACATTCTAAAGTAGATAAAGCATGTGGAGACATCACATACTTTGACAATAGGTTAACGCCTCAGTGCTAAGTAAAATTGAAGCGCTAGGATAACACTGTGGCAGTCGACGTGCTGTAGCAAACTTATTTCACAGTGCAAGGTGGTCCATGGCATCCCAACAACAAGTTCAGCATTATTTAGCCTATTGGTTTCAGTTAGGTAAGCCCATTCATATTAAGAATGGACGTCTGACTCAACGTCCCATTCCTGTCTTGGAAGGTAATCAGTTGAGTCGTGCGTTTCAAGACTGCTGGCAAACCATTATGGCCCTTGGTGGGCGTGATTGCTATTTAGACGGTACCCAAGAAACTGTTGAGCAGCTGTTATCTCCGCAGTGGGAGATTACTGACTGTGCCCGTTGCAGTATTCCTGTACCCATGCAAACTGTAATGCCTGTAGCTCAGCTCTGTGCCTGTGGCGATATTGATAATTGGCCCAATGATGAGCTGCCTGCTCCCCATATGCCCATTAATAACAAGACTCACTTCACTCGGCTCAAAACACGACTGAATGATTATCGCAGTGACGATCTTCAGATTGACTATGAGGTCGATCATGATACCGATAATCAGAAAAGTCCGCCTATTAACAATCTGCCTAGAGACTAGTGGTTATCTCAGACGTCTGCCTAGTAGTTTGTAGACGGGCATGCACCTTTATCATGCTTCCCTCTTAATCTATATAGCTTAGGCATCATCTGGCTTATAGCTGATTTTGGGTTAGGCTGCGGCCCGCTCCACATCATGAACGAAGAAGTCATGGGCCATGAGTGTATTGGGAAAAATGGCTTTTGCTTCTAAAAGTAGATCTTTAAGCTGAATCGTATTACCGGGGGCGTAGCGGGGGCTGAAGTGGGTGAGAATCAGTTGCTGAACCTGGGCAGCTAAAGCCACTTGGGCGGCCATGGTAGAAGTAGAGTGCAATCGCTGATAGGCTAACTCCGCATCTTGGTGAGCAAAGGTGGACTCGTGGATGAGGACGCTGGCATTTTCAGATAGTTCGATGGCGCGATCGCAAAAAACAGTGTCCGTGCAGTACACCAGCTTACGGCCCTGAATAGTATCCCCACAGAGCTGCGACCCATTGATCACCCGACCATCGGGCAGCGTTACTGCTTCCCCTCGCTTTAGGCGACCATAAATCGGCCCCGGCGGAATTCCCAGAGCTGTCGCCCGTTTGACATCAAAATGCCCCGCGCGATCTTTTTCTACAATGCGATAGCCAAAAGCAGGTACCCGATGTTCCAATCGCTGACAATACACCGAAAATTCTCCCTCATCGAGTACTTTCCCCGGTTCCACCGTATGTACTTTAATCGGATAGGAAAAATGGGTTTGGGAGTAGCGACGGCAGGCTTGCAAATACTCGTTTAATTTAGGCGGACCGTAAATATCAATCCGTGACACATTGCCCGCCAATCCACAGCTGGCTAGCAGACCCATGAGGCCAAAAATATGGTCCCCGTGCATGTGGGTGACAAAAATGCGTCGAATCTGACTGGATTTTAGATCGCTTCTAAGAAACTGATGCTGGGTGCCTTCTCCACAGTCAAACAGCCATACTTCAGCTCGTTGAGGTAACCGCAGCGCAACGCTTGACACATTGCGTGCCCGAGTAGGGACACCGGAACTAGTACCAAGAAACGTAATTTGCAAGGGAATATTTTAAGGAGAGTTAAAAGCGAGGCGTAAGCTGCCAAACTTACCCCATTATTATCGACAAAGACTGAATTTGGCTGTGTCTCCCGCTTCAGCAACTCGCTAATAATTTGATTTGAATCATTTTCGGGCCTACTTTTAGAATGTCAGGAAATTGTCTACCCCTGATATGGGGAGCAGTAGAAGTCTGTGGTGTCGAAACGAGAGCCCGTCAGCCTGTCTCTAGACAAAAAACAGAGTTTTTGGGACGAACAATCAAGATTCCATGACTTTTTTGGCTTTTCTACGAATTTGATAAGATGGTTAAACTCATTTACTGACAACCTTTGAGTAGTTTTACCGAATACCTATCACCGAGACTTGGCTCAATTTAGTAAAGATTCATCACAGAAAGAAGTGTACTGATTGTTACAATATCAAACGGAGATTGATTAGACGGTGCGAGCAACGCATTTTTAACCACCTCCAAATGAGAGATAAACGCAAAGTCAAAAGACTTTTTAAATCGGTTCTAACAGAGCCGATTTTTCTTTTGGCGAATTATTCTTAGAAAGTGTCCCTTGCGCTTAGTTGAAGGAGCATGTGGCTAGAAACGTTAGCTTCGACTAAGCTACGGCTACGTTTGCAGGACAGTTAATTATTCAGAGTGGTTGGGAGACACCAAAGCCTGCTGGAGATACTCAACAAAGTAGTCAGTAGCATGGTTGATCAGAGCAGGGCGAATACGTTTCCAGTAGGCGCGATTAAACACACTACCTTTAATCACGTCTCGTTTAATCAGTAAATAAGCCTGAACACGTTCGTAAATGCGTGTGCGTACCTGTGTGCCGTTAATGATATTTCCCTTTGGAGAAACCTTGGCTCCAAACATATCGACAAGATAGCGCCGCACTGTCCCTGAGTAGTTGAACCAGTTGGCTTCTAGAATAGCGGCTTTGATAGACAGACTTGGGTTTTCATATAACAGTCGCCCCACAGCAAAGGCCACTAAGTCAGAGGCATAGTCTTGTTCAGACGCAAATTTACTTAACAGGTCATCTAGACTTTCCGATTTGTAGGTTCTTGACCCATATTTATCGAGATACACCTCAATGGGTTGGGCCGTATCGCCAATTGCAGCCGTATATTCACGACTATCGTAGCCTCGACCGGTCATTACTTTGGAGGTGAGCCACAAAACTCCATCGCTGAGCGTAGAACGAAGATTTCCTCCCCAAGTTTGGTCCGAGAGAGCAGCAATAAAGTGGGCAAAATCAATGCTCTGACCCATGATTACAATAGATTGGTCATCCAGCTCTCCACTGACAAAGTCTGGATTATCACCGGCTACAATCTCCCAAAATTTATTCGCATAAGACGCTCGGGTATAGGCCCGCAAAGACCTTACTACCTGAATTGAGGATTTCTGAGGCCGCTGCTCCTGGTATGCATCGATAAACTGCAGCATCTTTTTCAAATTTGCTGCCATGGCTCCTGTGAGGTTAACTATGCCTGTTAGCGTAGCGTTAAATTATAAAACCGTTACTGTAACGTGGTTATGGTGTTCGTTTGTCACGTCTACTCCCAGTTCTGCAACATGTCAGACCACTGACTCAGCAACTCACTGATTTGGGCTCGGCGGGCTTCAAACGTTGCGGCTATCCAAATTAGTGTGATGCCAAGCACAATGCCGATGGCCCAAAGTAATCGTCCATCGGTATTTATAAATAGCGTGATAGTTCGCAATATCTGCAGCCCAAAGGTTAGAGTGCCGACATAAAGATAGGCACGGACTCGGGTGAGTAAACCCAGGATGATAAAGCCAAAACTGATTAGTAGACTCAGGCCGATCATGACAGGGGCTGCAGTTTCGGCCTGAAAAATAGCTGTCAGGCCTATGAGCAGTGTCGCTAAACTGCGTAAACGATGACGCTCTCGTCGTGCTGTGACTGGCTGCCAGCGAGGATCTATTTCTAGAACATATAGCGCGGATACACCAAGTAGGGTGCTTAACCCGATTGGTGTTAGCCATCCCTGATCGATGAGATAGCGCAACAAAGACCAGTTGAGCAGACCTAGACTTAGATAGCTAAGACGCACAGCCTGCATTTGTTTTGCCCTGACAGCGTAGAATGCGCCTACCAGCAGTAGGCTTTGGGTCGTTACCGTTGTCATGCTCAGAAAAATTGCGAGCATTGGCCAGCTCAGTGCCATACGCTGCCAGGGTCTTGCTGGCCATCCCCAACGTTGCCAGGGACATCTGTAAACGAGCAGACTCAGCCCACAGGTGAGTAAGGCTCCCCATTGGCGTAGCCAGGTCAGGTGTGGCCATAGCTGATTGCCACTATACGGAATAGCGATGGTGGCAATGATGAGACCGATCCAGGTCCACTGGTGGTAGTCGTTATGCCGGTTATGCTCAGTATTGGAAGTATCGAGGCGGGTATTTTGTCCATCTTCGAGATGAATTCTATAGGCTGAAAACCAACGTCGGTTACCTCTTAACCAAGCGTAGATAGTCAGCAAAATGGACAATCCTAACCAAAGCCAAGTACCTGTCTGACTTTGAGCGCTAATCATGGCTAGAGCCGCTAGGGCTACGGATAAAAGCCAATGGAGTAGAGAGGCGATACCGATTTCAGTCACTGTTAGTTTGCTGTAGCGCTGAAGCCATGGCCGACCGAGCAAGTAGAGAAGTGCGATCGCACCACCCACTAATCCCAACAGCGTCAGTCCATCTCCGGGTTCACCACCGCTGGCCTGCAGCATGCGGTATATCACCAACTCATAGGTCCCGAGGGAAAGTAATCCCAAACCGCCATAGGTTAAAGGGTGTAAATTTTCCTGTCGGTTGCTGATAGCCAGCGCCACTATGCCAATAACCATGGAAGATAAGCCGGTCGCCGCTGTAAAGTTCAAATGATGTAGACCCAGACCCAAAGCACCGTAGGCCAGCGGAATATAGTGCCAGCTAATTGGATAAGGTTGCTGTTTTTTTCTGGCTCTGAATGTTCCGAGCAGCTGAGCGAGTAGCCCTAAAGCCACCATGGCTGTGCCGACTATGTGAGGGGCGATCTCCTGACGCCATAGCCATGCACCCATAGTCACCAGCAGACCTGCTTCATAGGCAAATTCCCAGTAGTCTAGATTTGTTAGCTGTCGCTTAGTAAAAAATCTGGCTAGTAGCAGGGGCGTTGCGGCTGCACCGTAGCGTAAAAGTATTTCGAACTCTGGAAAAATCTCGCGAGCAGAGCGATAGCTGAGTTCAGAGAGGCCATAACTCCATAAGATGATGAGCGTCAGACCCAAACTTAGTGCGATCGCTAACGCTCGACTCCAGCCGCGACTAGCAGCACCATAAGCTTGTAGCAAAGGTCGAGCTGGTTGATTTAGCGGTCGAGTCAAAATACTGAGAGTGGAGGCAATGAGGGCAACGGCTAAAAATAATTGAGCAATATTATCAGGCCATGGTTTTGACATCAGCCACAGCCAAATTGCCGCTGTGTGCCCACCGCCTACTGCAAAACCGATGGCCAAGACTGGTAGATATGTCTGAGTAGGCCAGCGGAGGCTTTGGAGAAACAACAGCCCAGCTCCTATACCCAATCCAACTGTTGCCATTGACCAGGAACTGAGAAGTAAAAGCTGCCCTCCCAGAGCTAGCATGGTCAGGATTATGGATAGCTGAGATCGCTCTGTTGCCCACTGAGATTGAGACCCTAACCCGGTCAGCAAACTAGGCACAATTAACCAGCTAAGCGTTATCCAGCTGCCCCATTGGTTTAGCAACAGGCAATAGGCAATCGCACTGAGACCAATGCCCAGATATAAAGCTGATTGTCGCCATTTTGGGTAACGCTGGGTGGCAACACTGGCTAGCCATTCCACCGTAGTCAGACTCAGAAAAACCATGGCCCACTGTGGTTCAGTCCAGCCGCCCAGCTGTGTGCTAATCACATTTATCCCACTGAGGACCGTGAGCACGGCCGTACTATGGGTGCCATAAATGAGCCAATTTGCTGCCGAGGTCCGTAGACGAGTGATTGTGCCCAAGGTGAGCGTTAGCCCCACCAAACTCAGGGTAAACAAAAACGATTGGGGCAGCGTACAAAGTACCAGCCAGCCACCAATGCCTAAGGCTAGTCGCTCGGTCAATAAAGCCCAGGTAGCCCGTTCCTTTTGTTCAAATTGTCGAGCGGCCAGCATCATTAACCCGACATAGCTATACAGCCATACCCCGGCAAAATTTAAGGCACTGACAGGCTCCGTACTAAACTTCTCAACCATCGTCAGGAATATCTGTCTGAGGTCGATGGGTAAGGTTAACCACATCAAGCCACAGGTCTGTAACCCGACCAACCATAGAGTCGCCAACGTAGTTAGTTGGTTACGCTCCTGAGTTTGCTGTTGTAGTCGTTGTACTAACAACCCGCTTGCGAATCCACTGATGCCCATGGCCTGTAGAGGCTGTTGTTCTACCGAAACCAGCCAGCCTAGGAGCATCAAGCCTGCACCCAGTTGAGGCCACAGGGGATACGTTCGTAGTCGGCATAGCATCCAGCCACAAATTCCAATGGCTAGACCTAATTGAGCGATGGGAACCTGAGCTATCCATAAACTGCGCACTAAGAGAATGAGAAGCGAGAGCGTCACCAAAAAACCTCCAGTCTGAGGCATCGGCTTGCTATCTTCTTCAACCTTTTCAGCTGCCGCTGTTGGAGTCACACTCACTAGATTGGCTGCACTGCCTATGGTGCTTAGGTAGGTAGCGACTAATGGCCATGGTGTTAAACCCCAGCCCCAGTGCAACCAGCTTAAGCCCAATAAATTAAAGCCAGTCTTTCTCTGCGGAGTCAGCACCAAAGTTAAAGCACTTAAACCGATACTCGCTACGATCGCTAGACCCACAGAAGCGTTAACTAATCCCAATGCATCCATCATCCACACGTTGAGAGGAATCAAAAGCAGTGTTGCCGCCTTAAGCATCTGTGCTGTTGTCTGTAGCTTGGCTTGACCAGCTGTCCAGTAGCTAGCACCACCAAAGGCGAGGGTATAAACCAACAAAATGGCGTACTGACCTACGGTTGAAAAAGATTGCCATTGGCTGGCGGCCAACACTCCAGATGACACCACCACCAAAAAGACACCCAAAAATAGCAGCCACAATACGCTCACCTCTGCTAAAAATGACTGTACTAGATGTGATTGGAAGCGTGAAAAGAAGGATCTCCTTGATGCACCTGATGTTTCAATGACAGGTTTAGTCTCTGGGGTATCTATCTCAACCGGTGTCTCTGCTGCAGGTGCTTGATATGTAATGGGCATAGGGCTGCATAACGTGCGACCGAGACTGATGGTTTGCCCTTCGGACACTAGCCCCAGCTCTATCCAGCGATCTAACTCCTGCAAAAGATGAGCATTAGCCGCTTCGGTGTCTAGATCAACTGGAATTTTTAGCCACATACCCTACTCCACAGATCGATTTCTAAAGGAACCCACATTCTGATTGTGACGAGCCACTTCACCAATGCCCATGAGTGTTAAGAAGCGTATGTGGCGGTCAACCAGACTCACGTATTAAGTCGAAGTAAACCGAAATTTCTTGAACTACGTATGGGCTCTTTAATCACGACATCCGAGGATATCCTTGCAAAATGTGCTCTCTTGCCCACTGTCCTTGACCTATTCTTGCTCTCCAACTGTTAAGAAAGTTAACGTTCTGCCCGTCCGTGCTTAACAAAGCTGTTGCATTCAACATGTTTGGTTAGCTTCTGTGAGATTATTGGCCTCAGATGCAGCTGGCGCACGGGCGCTGGTATGTCATGTCGGCTCTACACCATTTCTAATAATTGTTTAGGAGCGGTGTTTTAGAGTTGGCCAACAGCCTTGGCGATGTGACTAGCGTTATAAATTCGAATTTCCCGTCTTACGACTGTCCATTACATAGGAAGACGTTCTTATGGCAACTAGTTTTGCAAGCGCAACTGGATCTCCCGAAGTGGGGAACGTTGCGACTCCGATTAACTCCTCTGCGGTTGCACGTACTTACATTAATAATCTGCCTGCTTACCGTGTGGGCTTGTCTCCATTCAGCCGTGGGTTAGAAGTGGGTATTGCCCATGGTTACTGGTTCTATGGTCCTTTTGCTTTGTTAGGTCCCCTGCGGAATACAGACTACAGTTCTGTGGCTGGTGCTCTATCGGCTGTTAGTTTTGTTTTTATCCTGACTGTAGCTATCGCTATCTATAGTGCTACTAATCCTGACGGCCCTGATGGCACATTAACCACTCCTAATCCTCCTGAGTCCTATGCAACTCGTGAGGGTTGGAGCAATTTTGCCAGTGGTTTCTTTATTGGTGGTTGCGGTGGCGCTGTGTTTGCATTCTTGCTAACTCAAAGTCCTCACCTTCTTCCACTACAGGCAATTTTTGGTGGTATGTAGGGCTATTCTCTAGCGGTTACTAGAAAATCGTTAAGTGAATCGTTATTTCATGGTCAGCGCCTCCATATTTTGGGGGCGCTGACGCTTTAAAGGGATGGATTTATTTGAACAACATCGACAAACATTGCTGGACAAGGAAGCGCCCCTAGCCGCTCGCATGCGTCCTCGCACTCTAGATGACTATGTAGGCCAGAACGCTATTGTTGGTCCAGGGCGATTGCTGCGTCGAGCCATTCAGGCAGACCAGCTATCGTCGTTGTTGTTTTATGGGCCGCCGGGGACAGGGAAAACTACACTGGCTCAGGTAATTGCTAATACGACGAAGGCCCACTTTATTGCGATTAATGCGGTACTAGCTGGGGTCAAGGATATCCGGGTTGCGATCGCAACCGCTCAAGATCTACGAGGTCAGCACAGCCAACGCACCATCCTATTTGTCGATGAAGTCCATCGGTTTAACAAATCCCAGCAAGATGCTCTTTTGCCTTGGGTCGAAAACGGCACCGTCATTCTGATTGGAGCCACTACTGAAAACCCATACTTTGAAGTCAACAAAGCCCTGGTCAGCCGATCGCGGGTATTTCAACTCAAGCCCCTAGAACCCGATGATTTGCGCCAGATTATCCATCAAACCCTAACGGATAAAGACCGGGGCTATGGAGATCGCACCATTCATATTGACGACGATGCGTTAGACCATCTGGTTAACGTGGCCAACGGCGATGCTCGCGCTCTGCTCAATGCCCTCGAACTGGCAGTAGAAACAACACCCGATAGTCGCATTTCCCTTGCCGTTGCCGAGGACTCGATTCAACAACGGGCTGTGCTCTACGACAAAGAAGGCGATGCCCACTTTGATACCATCAGCGCCTTTATCAAAAGTATGCGTGGTTCTGATCCAGACGCGACTCTCTACTGGCTGGCGCGCATGGTTTACGCCGGGGAAGACCCCCGATTTATTTTTCGGCGTATGGTGATTTTTGCTGGAGAAGATGTGGGACTGGCAGATCCCCAAGCTGTAGTGGTAGCTAATAGCTGTGCCCAGGCCTTTGACCGGGTAGGGATGCCCGAGGGACGCTATCCGTTGGCTCAAGCGGCGTTGTATTTGGCTACCTGCCCTAAGTCCAATAGTGTGATGGGCTTTTTTGATGCTCTGGCTACCGTAGAAAAAGAACGGGAAACAGAGGTACCCAACCCGCTGCGGGATGCTAACCGAGATAAAAAAGAATTTGGCCATGGCCAAGGATATCTTTACCCCCATGCCTATCGGGACCACTGGATCGAGCAGCAGTATTTGCCCAACGGTTTACAAGGCAAAGTGTTTTATCAACCATCTAATCAAGGGTATGAAGATACGATTCGTCTAGAGGTAGCTCGTAAGCGGGAGGCTCAGCTGGCGGCCGTGATGGCGGCGGATTTGCCTGAAGTGCTGACGTTTGGGCCAGTGGACAAGGTCCAGGAACATTGGCTGCAGCGAACGTTGGGGAATTCGGGAGAGCAGCTGAGGGAGATTTGCGATCGCGTCTACACCACCCTGACTCCCCAGCGACACCACGTTTTATTAGATCTCAATGCCGGTCTCCTCACTTGGGAAGCCCTACGTCAGGTCCCCGAAGGTGGTGTCTACGCCTGCGCCCATACCTCTGAAACCTATAACGCTCTTACCGAACAAGCCCAAACGCTGACGGATCTAGTCCGACCCATATTTCTCTCTACAACCCCAGAAACATTACCAGAAACCTTGACCATCCACGCATCAGAGATTTTGTTTGATGGCATCGTCGGTCGAAATGCTCTCAAAACCGTTGCCGATCGCCAACTACTTCTCAGGCAACTAGCTAACCATCTAGCGCCCAAAGGTCAGATAGTCCTAATAGAAAAAATCCCCTTTCGCACGTTGCGCTTATATAGTTTGCTGCCCAAGCAAGCACTCCCTAACAAAATTTTCAACCAGCTGCAGCAGGCCGAAGATCATCTCTACACCAGTGACCTCTGGAAATACTGGGACCTAGACACTATTCCTACCTGGTTTGACGGCAGTGGTCTGAGTGCAATCATCAAGCTAATAGAGCTACCCACCGAACTACCCATTACGCCCCAGCTGCAAGACCGTTGGTTTGACTCTGAGTCTCGTTACATGACCCATCTAGCCACAGCCCTATCTCCAAAGAACTTAGACAGGGTGAAACAGGCCTTTGTTGGTTGGCTACAGTCTCAGCCCACAATTTCTTGGCAAACCAAACTTGCCCTCATTACGGCCAAAAAACAATAAGGACAATATTGCACTATCGCACTAGCCTTTGCCAGGGCCATAGTTCTCAATTCTCGACTTCAAACCCGTCCACAATCATGCCCTCTAGAGCGATTTGTAGATCCTTGGTAAGGGCAGCTACCGCCTTTCTTCGACTTTGCTTGTAGTCAGCCCAGCGATCGCTAACGCAAATTGG
>JBCDFI010000013.1:0-24926 GCA_039178155.1 Cyanobacteria bacterium P01_H01_bin.105 | reverse complement strand
CTTTAATTTATCCATGGACATCATCACGATTTCTGAAGAACTTCAGCGTTTTTTAGATGTGGCTACTGAAGCGGCCATGGCTGGAGGTGCTGTTCTAGAAAAGTATTGGCGCAATCTATCGTCCATTCAGGAAAAAGGGCGTTCAGGGGACTTAGTGACCGAGGCCGATCGCGCCTCTGAGGTGGCTGTTCTAGAGGTGCTCAAGCGGCATGTGCCAGAGCATGCTGTTTTGGCCGAAGAGTCGGGGCAGTCGGGGCAGCTCGATAGCCCATTACTGTGGGCGATTGATCCATTGGATGGCACCACTAATTATGCCCATGGCTATCCCCTTTGTGCGGTTTCCATCGGGCTGTTAGTGTCAGGTGTACCTACGGTTGGGGTAGTCTATAACCCAATTCTGGGCGATCTCTATCGGGCGGCTAAAGGTCTGGGGGCGACCTACAATCGTCTGCCGATGCGGGTATCGAAGACCGCTACACTGTCGGATAGTTTATTGGTAACCGGGTTTGCCTACGATCGTCGAGAAACGATTGATAATAACTATGCTGAGTTTTGTCATTTCACCCATCTGACCCAGGGGGTACGTCGAGGGGGCTCAGCGTCCATTGATCTAGCCCATGTAGCCTGTGGTTGTTTAGATGGCTATTGGGAGCGTGGTTTGTCGCCTTGGGATCTGGCTGCAGGTGTTTTGCTGGTGGAAGAATCAGGGGGGCGAGTCAGCGCCTATGACGGTAGCCCCTTCGATATTTATTCTGGTCGGCTGATTGCTACAAACGGTCCTTTGCATCCGTTGATTATTCAAGAACTAAGCCAGGTAGAGCCTCTGCCTCAATTTAAGCCAGTATGATGTCTACATGGTTCTTTCATATTTATAAAATTTCTAGACACAATCTGCGTATGTTTGGCGTCAATCCGATTACAGGCATTAAATGCTTATACGGATAAACTAAAATAAGTTGTCACAAACAGCGATCGCAAAGATGCAGGTTAATCGAGGGCTATTCAAGCTGGATCTAGTAGACCATCACGCCATCCTGGGCGTGCCTCTAGATGCCGATGCAAAACAGGTAAGAAAGCGCTATCTAAAAATTGCGCGTAAGCTGCACCCTGATAGTTTGCGTAGTGCTAGTGATGAACAAAAACAGCAGGCCAGCGAATTACTCTCTAAGCTGGTAAATCCTGCCTATGAGGTATTGAGTCAGGAAAAATCGTCAGTCGAGCATAAAGTCAGCCTGAAACTGAAGGGGCAGCAGCTTAAGTCCCAGCCTGCCATGCTATCGCTGTCTACGGAGCAACTCAAAAAAATTGCCAATAGCAACAACATTGAATATGCCTATAGCAGTGCTCTAAAACCCTTAGTGCTTGAGCAGTACGAGGCGCTAGATAGTGTGGTTGATGCCATTGGTGAAATTAGTGAACTCAACGCAATCTATGTCATGCGTCAAGGCGGTGCCTCTGGCCAGGTTGAAGCCAAAGATCCGTCGCCGCCGCCAAGTAGCAATGATGCAGCAGCAACGCCCCCTGACGAGGATGAGGGCAAGGTGACGATACTGTCTCACCGCGAACGGCGAGCTCAGTTGATCGAAAGCTTTATTAACCGAGCGAAGGAGTTTGAATATAAGGGAAATTTCTCACGGGCTATCATCGAGCTGAGAGAAGCGGTCAAAGCTCATCCCCAGAACCCTAAATGTCACGCTGAACTGGGACGAATGTATATGCGTAGTAAACAGCTCAAAATGGCTGGGATTCATACTAAGCGTGCCTTAGAATTAGAGCCTAAAAATGAGATTGCCGCCGATGTCAAAACTAAGCTAGATGCTTACGCTAAGCGGATGGGTAAAAATCCTCCTCCTGATGCACCTCCGACTGGCAAACGCTCTAATAAGACTCCCAAAAAGCCTAGCGGTGGTGGCCTATTTGGAAGTTTATTTGGTGGCAAAAAACGTAAGTAGTGTGGGTGGCTAGTCGGTCATCCCCCCAAAGCTTTAAGCTGTTATAGCACTCAGCAGCCGTACAGCTATGACCTACCAACCCCCAACGGGTGGACGCGATCTCTTCCCGGTAGATGTGGCGCAAAAGCGCTGGATTGAAGATCGTATTGAAGCCGTTTTCCAACGGTGGAGCTATCAGCGGATCATTACCTCCACTGTGGAAAGTATGGATACGCTCATGGCGGGTGGTGCCATTCGACAATCTGAGGTGATTGAACTCAATGGTCGAGGCGAACGCTTGGGCCTGAGACCTGAACTGACCGCGTCGATTGCCCGAGCAGCCGTAACCCGGATTAGTAACTATCCCCAGCGGTTTTACTACCACGCTAATGTGTTTCGTCGGTCGTCTACCGGGAGCCAGGGCGGACAGCAGGAGTCTTACCAGGCCGGTGTGGAGCTATTGGGAGCGAGTGGCTCCCTGGCAGATGCTGAAGTGTTGCTGATCATGGCTGATTGTCTCAAAGCGTTAGGCCTCAAAAACTGGCATTTGCTGTTGAGTGAGGCCAGTTTGACCGGATCGTTACTGGCTCCGTTTCCCGCTGGGGTGCGGGAGCAGGTAAAGGTTGCGATCGCAGCCCTAGATCGCGTCACCCTAGAAACCCTACCTTTATCCGATACATTGCAGGCATTGGCCCTAACCATCATGGATTTGCGCGGAGAGCCCCGAGCCATCCTCACCAAGGTCAGCCAGCTCGATCTCAACGACCAACAACGTCAGAGCGTTCGCGAACTCAAAAATCTAATTGACCTACTCGAAAACACACTCACTGACAATCCACCCCAGTTGGTGCTTGATCTCAGTCTGATGCAGACCTTTGAATACTACACAGGTGTAGTATTTGAGGCTGTTGTTCGCACTGAGCATACGTGTGAAGTCGTTGGCCAGGGCGGTCGCTACGATAATCTGCTCAGTCTATTTCACCCAAATCATCAGTCCTATCCCGGCGTTGGCTTTGTGCTAAATGGTGAAACCCTACAGCAAATCTTGCAGCCACACCTACCTAAGCATGTGGACGAGAGCGACTGGCTTGTAGTGCCTGCTGGTATGACCGCTGCTGCTGCTGCCATCACCCATGCCCAGACTCTGCGCCAGACAGCTCAAACTCGAGTAACGCTTAGCCTGGACCCCTCTCTACCGGACGAGAAGCTACGTCAGTTTGCCATCGAACGTAAGATTACCAACATCGCTTGGGTGTCAGAACAGGGTGACGTCAGGGTAGATAACTTGACACCGTAGTCCACATAAAGACACACAGCTCTGAAAACTTACCTGCAGCAGAATATCCTAACTAACCCGTTACTCTGGCCAATCGCCCCTTAAGATAAATAAATGTAACCATTTTCACGTATATCTCTCGGATTCTTAACCTGAGTGAATATACGTTTTAACGAACATTTAAACCTTGAGGAACGCCGTGGCCCACTCTATTGTTACTGACGTCTGTGAAGGTGTTGCCGATTGCGTTGATGCCTGCCCTGTAGCCTGTATTCACGAAGGTCCAAAGAAAAATAAGAAGGGAACGGACTGGTACTGGATTGACTTTGATGTGTGCATTGACTGCGGCATTTGCCTACAGGTATGCCCAGTAGAAGGCGCAATATTACCTGAAGAAAAACCTGATTTACAGAAAACACCGGTTTAATTGAGCTAATGTAGGCTCAGTTTCAAAATGATAGACGTTCGTGATGCGGAAACCTCTGTGCCATGGACGTTTTAGTTGATTTAGTACTTGTGTTCTGTGTGGACCTGTGCTAAAAATACCTGGAAGTATTGAATTCTCTTGCTATGAACAAAGGTGAACTGCTAGATACGGTAGCTGAAAAGGCCGGTGTTTCGAAGAAAGTTGCGGATGCTGTCGTATCTGCAACGATTGACTCCATTATGGAAGCTGTTTCCAGTGGCGACAAAGTGACCCTAGTGGGGTTCGGTAGTTTTGAACCTCGCGATCGCAAACAGCGGGAAGGTCGCAATCCCAAGACTGGTGAGACCATGACAATCCCAGCAACCACAGTACCTGCATTCTCAGCAGGTAAAGCATTCAAAGAAAAGGTTGCTGCCTAAGCTCAATTTTTTGATTTAGGTTACGGACGCTAAACCCAGACCCAAGCTTTAGTTAATGCGACGTAGCGGTGTATCGCTACGTCGTTTTATTTAGGGCTAAAACTAGGTCTATTTTCTGCCCAGAGCCGTGCATCTAAGGGACTGCTACCGTGTACGACCTGATCGCAAAATTGACCATATATTGACCACAATATCTGACTGACCCTAGACATACGCTTACTCTGGTTAATGTCGAGATAGAAAAAATCTGGCCTTTTTGATGCAGTCGAATAGACAGACAGTAAAGTAGCCGCTAGAGGTAAAATAGCCGCCCTGGGTCATTAAACCAATTATCGCCTCGCCTAGAGAGGCTTTGAGGGGGGTTGAATGTCTTCTAGGAACAGCAGTTTTTCCTTTTGCCCCTTGACAAACCGCTCGTCAATTTCATACAGCCGAAAGAACGTTTCCTCTGCATATAGTCATAATGGGTTCAAGTATTCTGCCTTAATTAAGATGTGGCTACCGGTAACAGGAGGGTGTCCTCGATTTCTTCTCGCACTGAACGAGTAACATAAGAATCACTATTCAAACAGTCCACAAGCAGCTTATTAGCATTGTAGTACTGCTCTAACCTCTCCCTTTGCTTAGCGCTAAACTGCCAGTCATGACCGATATTTCGGTGCTCAATCATGACAGCTCTTAGTTCTTCAGCCCAATCTTTACCTCGTGTTTGCCACCATTGCCCATATTCCTCCAAATCACTTTCTTGATTAGGCAATTTCCCTTTTAGACTATGTAGAGCTTGTCTTAATTCGGGTTTACTGGAGTGAGCGCACTTGAGAGCACGGACAAGGGCATGTTCGAGAGAGCGTGTAAGGTCACAGGCAAGGGCAAGGTCATAGGTAAGGGCACGGTTGTGACTAAGGGCAAAGTCGAGCGCCCGATCAAGCGCCCGGTCAAGGGAGCGAGCAAGGTCACGAACTCGGGCCCGGTCGTGGGCGTGGTCAAGAGAGCGGGCAAGGTCACGGTCTCTGTCACGGTTGAGGGCACGGGCGAGAGCGAGAGCCAGATAGAAAGCACGAACGGCAGCGGGTTTATACGCAACTTCAACAGAGTCAGATTTTTCTTTAACCCAAATGAGAAACTGTTGTAGTTGATGATCGTCAGCCCATAGGTTATCGACTTGAGTTTTTATCAATTTCAACATGTAATCGGCTTCTGGTAGCATCTCTGCTGTCAGTAAAAAGACTTCTCTCCAACGTTTTTCAGTAATATGAGAAACCAGATTTTTTAATGCCTGCTCAAAAATTTCGGGGTTGTGGCTAGCAATGATATTCCTGGCAGTGAAGTACTCTTGAAAGGTCAAATGAGAGAAGGAGTAGATGTTACAGGCCCGTTCTATGAGCAAACCATGCTGGGCTACAATTGATGTCAGGACTCCATGACTACTGATTAGCAAGGCATCTGGATCTGTTTGGGTGTCAGGTAAGTTTTGAATATAGTCATAAATAAGCTGCTCTACTATTTCTCGTTTAAAGAAATACTCACTTTTAAAAAATGCAGTAAAAGCAATCTGGCTCAGCAAGTCCTCCTTACGCTTTGTGGATAGCTTCTTATAGACTTGGTTTCGAGCAATATCTCGACTGTTATCCCACTTGTCTAACAGAAGTTCAATCCCTTCGCTGTATAACTCGGCTCGACTATCTTTGAATTTACCTTTTTCCTCAAAAATCAGACACAACAGCGTTAACAACAGGGGATTAGTAGCGAGTTCTTGAATACGCTGATTTTTCTTAAGTTTTGCAATAAATCTTTTGGCCTTAGCAGGATATGTGAGGCGAAACCACCTATTAGCAAATTCAGTAATCTGCGATTCATCAAAGTCAGCGACTTCGACTTCAGTAAATTGCTGAAATAGATAATCCCGCGCAGCAATGCGGCAGGTGATCACAAACTGGTTCTCTGGATACCGATCTGCAAATGTTTGAATTTCTCGTAAAACTCGACTAGCATCCACTTCTCTAACCTCATCAAGGCCATCCAGCAGCAACAATGCTCTCCCTGCTTGAAGAATGGTCGAAAAATCAGCCTTACTGACATCGGTCAATCCTCCCAGGATAAATGTCAGTAAGGCTGGCTGATCTGGAGCTTCAGCAAAGTCTTTTAGCGTAATGGAAATAGGGACGCAATTAGCCTGAAAACTTCCCTCAATACATTGAATGGCTAAATATTTTAGGAAGGTGGTTTTACCAGCACCAGGCTTCCCCAGCACCATCAACTTGTTGTAGCGTTGTACAGCCTCCAGCCCTGGGACTCGACTCTGGGCGACTTGCCCCAATCCCAGCCGATCAAACTCCTCTGGCTTAAAGTTCTTTAGCAGTTCAGTGATGTTCAACCGCTGCCGTCCGGTTAGCTTCTCCAGAATGTTGACACTGGTATAAATATCACTCAAGCCAATAGGCTGTTCCATATCCAGGACTCGTATGGTACTACAGCGCTGCTGAATGATGGACTTGACTATTTCTCGAGATACTTTGACTAACGTATTAACATCAGTGTTAGTAGATTCGTAAACCACCCCCTCTGAAGCTTGCTGTTGATGCAGAAACACTTGAAGCTGATGAAACTTACCGGGACCATTCCCGCCGATGCTGAACTTACTGTAGATTCCTGTCAACCGAGAGCTAAGCGCACTCAGTGTGATGTGAAGTGCTGTAGCCACCTTAACTTTATTTCCATCGCCACCATAGAGTGCAATAAATACCTCTTCCTGCTCTGGAGAAAGTACATACTGGCGAGCAATGGTCGTTAGAAACTCAGGGGAGAAAGCACTCATCAAAGCATTGGATTTGGGCTTCGTTAACGCTAGCGTAGCTCACTAAAAAACAACTATCCAGTAAGCTTTAGATTGAAATCAGGCTATGTCGGGTGGAACAATGGAATTTCATGATCAATTTATTCTCTTTGTATTCAATCGCTTTGTGTCAGGGAAAATCAACATTGTTTTTAGCGTTCAGTGCATGGGAACTGAACGAGTACGCATGGTAATCTTCTGAAAGACGATGGTGTCCCTCACTAAACTTTTTACCCTCAGCGACCGTGCTTTACTGACTCGGCACCCCGTGTCGTAACAAATTGAGAATAGCGATCGCACATGAGGATTTAATTCAGCATCAAGCACCTGTTGTATTAGGCGCTGATATTGTGCAATTGCTTTTTGTGTAATGAAATTCTAGAGAGATTTCTCAAACCACTCTACATCCCAATAGCGATCAAACTTACGGCCTACTTCTCGGTATCGACCAACACTGTAAAAGCCAAACTTTTGATGCAGCGCAATGGACGCTGAGTTTGGCAGAGTAATGCCTGCATAGGCTCGATGGACATCCTCCTTTGACAATGAGTGAAATAGGGTTTCATATAGCTGAGTCCCGATGCTTTGCCCCTGGGCATTGGGACTTAAATAAATACTAGTTTCAACCGAGGTATCGTAGGCGGCCTTACCCCTAAACTGACTACTCGTGGCATAACCGACAACAAGCTGATCTTGCTCGGCAATTAGTAGACGATGGCGACCTTGGGGGCTGTAATGGCACCACCAGTGTTTGCGTCGTTGCTCTAAGGTATAAGGGGCAATGTCAAATGTGATGGTTGTATTTAGGATGTAGTGGTTATAGAGATCCGTAAGGGGCTCAAGATCGGTGATTTTGGGTAGACGAATCGTAATAGCCATAGGGTTTTCAAGTATTTAAAGACGGACCTTGATAGGGCCTAGGATGATACTAAGTATCAATACCACTCATAGACGTCTGGTCATTGGAATCCGTATAAATACGGGATTGGTAATGTATTTCTGTATTTTTTTCCTGTCCATAGATCCTTTGACAGAATGCTGAACTATGTCAAGGTCAATAGCCCATAGGAGTTCCACATTGCACCTCGTGAAAAGTTGGTTCAATCGGATGTTTTTTATTAACAGCCCTATCCCCTGCGATGGGGTTTGGTCGTTTCAGTGTAATCGTCAGCGTAATAGCCAGCTCAGACTTTGGAGCAGAGTCTTCCAGTCGATACATAAGTCAATATGTAACGCCTTGGACATTGTTTTTGGACTTGGCTGGGGACAATACGCCATGGTGAGACAGACCTCTGTGCGGGGGTACATGCCTCTTGAAGTCTTGCCTGACTATTATCTCAACTGTGATAATGCTAAACGGCTATGGCAAGACTGGCGGGTGTTAAGACGCTTGTTTATTCGTCGCGATCATAGTCGTGATTTGCTTCTGCAAGGACAGTCTGGCTGGTTGGCGATCCACGGTATGACTGTTCATCATCAGCTGCTGACGATCACCACAGACGAAGGTGAAAAAGTGCTGGATTTGGACGAGTCTGTTGTATGGCTCAGCCGTGCGAATCCAGCTAATACTCAGATCCGCCAAGAACCGATGGATGCAGGTGGATTACAGCACAACCTGTGGTGTCCGGTCTAACAAATAATGGTAATTGTTTCAAAATGTAGAGTCAGCCTATGGAATATTTTCCTCCTACAGGCTGGTTTTGATGATTTGAGCACCTTCTACCGGATATGGGTTGGCCGTGACTACTTGAAATAAGACTCTGGGTTTGTGAGCTTGCGCTAAGCTTTTTAAGTTCAAGGGGCAAACAGTGGAAACATGGGTTTAGTCCTTGATACTTAACATTGTCTGTCAGGCTAAAGCATGAGTGTGAAATGGTTGTGGCTAATTCTTGTGGGGTTGATTGCGATCACCTTCTCGGGATCCTTGGTGTATTTGACAACAGAGGTATGGTGGTTTGAATCAGTAGGATTTGCTGATGTTTTGTGGACTCGACTGCGCTGGCAAGGTGCGATCGCAAGTCTGGCCTTTATCAGCTGGTGGCTTATCCTATTTATTAACTATGCTATTGCCCAGCGCATTACCCGTGAACGCCCCCTACGCATGGTTCAAAATGCTCAGTGGGACCCTTATCTACCAGGCATCATTCGCTACGGCAGCCTAGGTCTGATCACACTGTTAGCATTGACCGCAGCGATCAACGGCAGCGAAGTTTGGCAGGACGTTCTCAAATTTCTTCATCCTGTGGATTTTGGCACCCAAGATCCACTCTATGGTCGTGAGGTTAGCTTTTACGTTTTTCAACTCCCACTCTTTGAGAGTTTACATAGAGCCGCTGCTGAACTCATTGTTTGGAGTTTAGTCATAGCGGCCTGTATCTATGGAATTAAAGGCGAAATCCGTCCAGAACGAGGCTGGAAATACTTTCTCACTGGGGACGTCAAAACTCACTTCTGTGTTTTGTTAGCTGGATTATCTGTTGTATTTGCCCTTGGGTTTTGGCTCGCTCGCTATGAGCTACTCTATTCATCAACAGGAGTGGTCTTTGGAGCTGGCTATACCGATGTTAATGCACGGATGCAGGCCTACGGCATTATGGGATTTATCACCCTTGCCGTTGGAATTTTATTCTTAGCTTCCCTGTGGCGCAGCGGATTTCTACTTCCCTTAACGGCAACTAGTCTCTACGCTGCCGTTTTTATCTTAATTACAGGTCTTTATCCTTGGGCTCAACAGAAATTTGTCGTAGAACCCAACGAACTCCAAAAAGAAGCTCCTTATATTGCCGATAATATTGAACTTACCCGTCTAGCCTACGGTCTAGATGATGTTCAGCAACAGTCTTTTGAAGTTAAAAATCAGTTAGATGCAGCAACATTAGAACGTAACCATGCCACGATTGACAACATTCGTCTATGGGACTATCGTCCTCTCCAAAGTACCTACGGAAGCCTGCAAACCCTACGTCCCTATTACAAATTTCAAGACGTCGACATTGATCGCTACACCTTTGACGATGACTACCGCCAGGTAATGTTGTCTCCCCGTGAGCTAGTGGATGACGCGTTACCGGCCCAGGCCCAAACTTGGGTTAACCAGCATATTATCTATACCCACGGCTACGGCTTAGCCATGAGCCCAGTTAACAAAGTTACCGAAGACGGTCTGCCCGAGTTGTTCATCAAAGATCTACCGCCCAAAATCTCCGTCGATCTAACGGTTGATCAACCCCGTATATATTATGGCGAAGCCACCGACCGCTATATTTTGACCGGTACCTCCCAAGCTGAATTTGACTATCCTCTTGGTAACGATAACGCCCAATACAATTACACAGGACCTAGTGGTGTTTCCATCGGCTCACCACTGCGACGACTGGCCTATGCCTACAGTTTAGGGGACTGGCAACTACTATTCTCTAACTCCCTAGGAGAGAACTCGCGCATTCACTATCATCGGCTAATCCAAGAGCGCATTCGTCAGCTGGCACCGTTTCTCTCTTTGGATAGCGATCCCTATCTTGCAGTAATTGACGGTCGGCTACAGTGGATTGTTGATGCCTACACCCTGAGCAATCGCTATCCCTATTCTGAACCACTGTGGCGGAGTGAAGATATTCAAGCCGTGCTTCAAGGTAGAGCTATGCAGCGTATTGTCAGCGACGGTACTAACTACATTCGCAATCCGGTTAAGGCCGTTGTTGATGCCTATGACGGCACTCTGAAACTCTACGTTGTAGACACAACCGATCCAATTCTGGCCTCGTTTCAACAAAGCTTTCCTACTCTGTTTAAATCTTTAGACGATGCACCAGCTACCCTTCAGGCTCACTTCCGCTATCCCCAAATGTTATTTAAGATCCAGTCCCAAATCTATCGGGCGTACCATATGGATCGTCCAGATGTGTTTTACAACCAGGAAGACCTCTGGGATTTTCCCACTCAAATTACTCGGGAAGAAAACCCAGAAACGTTAGAACCCTACTACGTCATTATGAAGCTGCCTGAGGGCGAGGCTGAAGAATTTATGCTGATTGTCCCATTTACACCTGTTCGTAAAAACAACATGGTGGCTTGGATGACGGCTCGGTGTGATGGGGACAATTACGGCAAACTATTAGTATATGAATTCTCTAGACAGGCTCTCCTGTATGGACCTCGCCAAATTGATTCTCGAATCGACCAAGATACTGAGATTTCTCAACAGTTAACTCTATGGAATCAAGAAGGATCCGAAGTCTTTCGTGGTGATTTACTAGTCATTCCAATTGAGGAGTCACTGCTTTATGTGGAACCTGTTTATCTGCAGGCCCGTGGGCAAAATGATAATAGCAATGCTATTCCAGAGCTCAAACGGGTGATTGTCGCTTACAAAGACTCGATCGTTATGGAGACAACGTTAGAGGATAGTCTAACTAAACTATTTGGTCAGCGTCGTCCAGCGGCATCTGTGCCTGAAGTGCCTTCTAATAATCCCGAGACATCTCCTCAGGCAACCCCTACAGCCGATCAGCAGGCGCTCATCGAATCTGCTCTTGAGGCTTATACCCAGGGACAGCAGG
The DNA here is from genome assembly GCA_039178155.1 of Cyanobacteria bacterium P01_H01_bin.105. GTDB lineage: Bacteria > Cyanobacteriota > Cyanobacteriia > Phormidesmidales > Phormidesmidaceae > Leptothoe. The sequence continues at coordinate 13,481 of JBCDFI010000013.1, read as the reverse complement.
CATTACAACGCGGAGATTGGCAGGCCTATGGAACCGCTCAAACACGCTTGGGCACCCTGCTTGATCAATTGACTCAGACAGAACCGCAAACTGATCAGGAATAAGATAGTTTGATATTTTTATCCTGTTTCCTAACACGGGCTCCTGACGACCACTGATATCGTCTGGAAGGGTATAGAGGGGAACATTTGACAGTCATAGCGATCCAGGTAACTGTGTCTATCTGGATACTATGGGTTCCTAATGCACGATACTCATCAAGCCTATAAGGGAAGCTAATCGTGAAAATCAGATCTAAAAGCCTACTGCTTCGACTCATTACTCCCCTATCGCTATTGTCTGTCGCTACTGTGTTGACAATTTCTGTCAGCACCTATTTCTCTGCGAGGGAAACCCTCAAGCAATCACTGTATGACCGTCTGAGCGTAGCCGCTATTCTTAAAGAAGAAGAGTTAAATCAATGGTTTCAGTCCCATCGAAACGATATCCTGCTCCTAGCTAGTCTCCCTGAGATTCAGTCACAGACTGAAATCTTGCTATCTGATACTGAGCTTGAACCTCAAGAGCCTGAGTCTCAGACTGAAGCAGCCTCCGATACAGATAGCAAACAAGCTGCTCGGAATAACTTGGAATCCTATCTGCGTAATGTCGTTACCTTTAAGCCTGACCTAGCAGAGATCTCTATTGTGGTAGATGATGGACTGGTCTTATTTTCAACCAATAAGCAATTAGAAAATACGTCTCGGTCGTTAGATGTCAATACGACTTACTTTGCTGATGGTTCGGATGAAATTACACCGATTCCATACATTTCTCCTACGACTGATGCAACCGCTATTACCCTAGCAACCCCTATTCTAGATACAGCTAAAAACCGCATTGGAGTTCTTTTAGTTACGCTAGACTTACGGGATATTGATGCTCTTATCCAGGAGCGTACTGGACTAGGTAAGACAGGAACTACCTATCTTGTCGGCCAAATAGAACAACAAAATACATTCATTGCCTCTGACAAAGATTCAGACTTGACGGGGAGCATCAGTAGCTTTGCCATTGATGCAGCGATTTCAGGAGAAAATGGAGCAGGCCTCTATCAAAACTATACAGGAAAACCGGTTATTGGTGTCTATCGCTGGTTAGAAGGTCAAAATCTTGCCCTTTTAGCTGAAATTAATCAGCGCGAAGCATTTGCGCCAGCCCGAGCCTTAGCCAGAAATATTTTGCTAATTGGATTTGTGGCTACAGGGTTATTGTTATCCGGTATTTATCTATTATCCCGTCGAATTACCCAACCGATTACAGAAATTACTCAAGCAGCGATCCAACTCCAAAGTGGTCAGCTTGATCAGTCTCTTTTAGTAAACAGCCAAGATGAAATTGGTGTGCTGGCCAAGGCATTTAATCATATGGCCCAGCAGTTAAAACAGTCTTTTGAAATTTTAGAAAGCACGAACCAGGCATTGGAAATTCGAGTACAAGAACGGACAGCTGAGTTAGAATCTGCAAAGGAAACAGCTGAATCTGCCACTCGTACCAAGAGTGCTTTTTTAGCTAACATGAGCCACGAACTTCGCACCCCACTCAATAGCATCATTGGCTATAGTGAAATACTTGAAGAAGATGTTGAGCTTATTGGTGAAAATAGTTTGATTCCTGATTTACGCAAAATTCAGGGGTCTAGCAAACATCTACTTAACCTAATTAATAGTGTACTTGAGCTTTCAAAAATTGAGGCGGGGCGTATGGAGCTACGACTGCAATCGGTCAATGTGTTAGCTCTTGTAGAAGACGTATTCGCAACGGTTCGTCCAGAAGCTGAGAAAAAATCAAATCGATTACTTCTTAACAATTTTAGTAGTACGAACTCAATTGAGACTGATTTTGGTAAGCTCCGCCAGTGTTTACTAAACTTAGTCGACAATGCTAATAAATTTACTGAGCAGGGGCAGATTACCCTCATTATTCAAACACTGCAGTATCAGGAGGAAAGCTACCTGGAGTTTGTTATTGAAGATACGGGTGTCGGTATAGAACCAGATCAGTTAGAGCATGTATTTGAGGCGTTTACCCAAGGTGATATATCTTCAACTCGTCGCTATGAAGGGACAGGCCTAGGGTTGACCATCACCCGTGAGTTTGTACATATGCTTGGAGGTGTTATTACAGCTCAAAATGGTTCAGAGCAAGGGACTATATTTACAATACGTATTCCTCAGGTTATTCCTAGTGTGAAACATCAGCTAGCGACTGCCACCTCTTGAATGGGTTTCTCTGGATAAAGGCTTTTTTATATTTTTCACAATCACGTCAATTTTTGATATAGACTGCTTCGCTATCTCTTCATATCTAATTCGCAAATTAAAATAATCAAAGATTAAGTAAGTAGATATATTTAAATTACTGTCTGATTTTTAACCAGCACTCTGGTAAAAAGAGAACATGAGTAGTATTTTTATTACTTCGATTGTGACTCATAAAAGCGGCGGCTGAATCAGAAATTCACTCTGAGACTAACAGCCTTTGGCTAGAGAAAATTACGTTATTTCTTATCGTTTTAGTTAAAAAACTAAAAGTAAACCTTAATATATACTGCTGAATTTTTTGGAACTTATTCAAGGTTAGATATTGTGTCAGAGAATTAAAATAGTTGGCTTGATCTACTCAATAAGTTTTACTCTGTATTAATTTGGGTTGGGTGTATAGGTTGAATCAGGATGAAGGATGTTTGTATATCGATAACGATGATTCGAACAAAGGTGTATTGGACATAAACTGAGTCTTTGGTAATCCTATTTCTACATCACTGCTGAGAACTCAGGCGTTTCCCTCCATTTCTGAAGATAGACTTTTAGCCGTTGCCGATTTGAAGGGGGCTTCGATCTAAGAGCAATGCATGCAGTCAAGATCTTTCAGGTGGAACCACATCGAGGATCAACAACGTCAATTTTTAATAATTTATTGAACAGCTATACGTTTGAAACAATATCTGTTCTAGTAGGAGATAGCACAGTTATGAGACGGCGCGAGTTTGCCAAACTATCGATTTATGGTCTGGGTGGTTTAACGGCTAGTTGTAGCACAAAACAACGGAAGACCTCGAATATTTCTGATACTCCATCTAAGAATACACTCAAAATATGGTGGCAAGAAGGATTTTATCCAGAAGAAATTGATGCCCTCAAGACTATTATTGAACAGTGGAAAGCCCAAAGTGCCACCGAAGTTGAACTGACTGTAATTCCTCAAAAAGATATTCTAGCAGCGCTTGATCGCGCTCTGGCTCAATCAAGTGACGATATTCCTGACATCTTTTATTCTGGCTCAGCTGACTTAACCACCGTTCCCAGACTAGCTTGGAATGGAGAACTTGCCGATGTGTCTGATATCATCCAACCTGTTAAATCGTACTACGCAGATGGTGTTTTAGATAGCGTTAACTACCAAAATAAAGTAGTTGGGGCTCGTAGCTACTACGCTGTGCCACTCATGCAGTCTGCGATCCATATTCACTACTGGGAAGATTTATTGATCAATGGTGTAGGGGAACGTCGTCACACAATTCCTAAGGATTGGCAATCTTTTTGGAGTTTTTGGGAACAATCCCATTCAACTCTGCAACGCAATCAAGGTAGCGATATTTACAGTGTTGGTATGCCGATGTCGCTTAGTCTGGATACCTATAATAACTTTGAACAATTTCTCGAAGCCTATAACGTTCAGGTACTTGATCAGACTGGTAAGCTAGCGCTTGAAACAGCGAGTAATCGAGAGGCTCTAGTTACTGCTCTAGACAACTATACGCGCTTCTTTAAGGCTGGTACTGTTCCACCTGATTCTGTTGACTGGGATAACACGGGCAACAATGTATCTCTATTGAGTCGCAAAAGCCTAATGACAGTAAACCATACGCTGTCAGCACCTGGTTCCCAACGCAGTGATGATGAAATCTATTACGAAAAGCTTGCCACTGTTAAATGGCCCAGTAAGCCAGACGGCAGTCCTATGCGCTATGTCGTAGAGCTAAAACAAGCGGTGATCTTAAATAAAGCCATGCAGCAGGATATGGCTAAAGATTTTCTGGCGTTTTTAGCTCAACCTAACAACTTGTCGACCTATACTAAAGGTGCTCAAGGCCGCTACTTGCCTGTTATGCCTGAACTCTTTGACGATCCATTTTGGAAGGATAAGCGAGATACTCATATTTCTGTCGCTGTAGAACAGCTTGAAAATACACGATCGGCCTATCAAGTGTTGAATCCAGCTTATGGCGAAGTGGCTGCTCAGAATGTCTGGGGCCAGGTAATTCAAAAAATGGCGCTGGGTGAATTCGATAGTAATTTAGCTGCAGATGAAGCGATTACAGCTATCCAGACGATATTTGACGATTGGCAATAGGTAATTCAAAACTACTTATGACAGCTTACGACGATTGAAGCACTGTCAATTAACAGAAGAAAAAGCATTCTGTTAAATCTCTACCAACTTACCAGAATCGAGCATGAAAATTCGGAAAAATGGCCTGTTGCTGCGACTAATTACACCACTGTCATTATTGTCGGCTGTTACTGTATTGACTATTTCGGTCAGCACTTATTTTTCGGCGAGAGAAACTATTAAACAGTCTCTTTTTGATCGTCTTAGTGTGGCTGCCACGCTTAAAGAAGAAGAAATCAATCAGTGGTTTAAAATCCAACGAAGTGATATTTTGCTGCTGGCTCGTTTACCTGAGGTCAAAACACAAACAGAAGCTCTTGCTGATGCTGAAATTCAGCAAGATGCCTATGATAGGTTATCTACATATTTACAGGATATTATTTCAGCCAAACCCAACTTGGCAGAAGTCTCAATTTTGACAGAAGGGGGGATTGTATTATTTTCAACGAATAAATCCCTAGAGAAAACATATCAGCCACTAGGAGCCACAACCACCTACTTTGCCAATGCTGAAGATAAAATTGTACCGACGGTTTACATTTCTCCTGTTACTAAGACGACTGCCATTACCTTTGCTACACCTATTCTAGACGGTAGTAAAAATCGTGTTGGCGTTCTCTCAGTGACGTTAGATTTGCAAGACGTGGATTCGCTTATTCGGGAGAGGACGGGGCTAGGCGATACTGGAACAACGTATCTTGTAGGGCAGTTAGAACGCAGTAATACGTTTATTGCATCGGATCAAGATAAAGAATCCCCCAAAGACATTAACAGCTTTGCAATTGATGCGGCTACTGCTGGCCAGAGTGGAGCTGGTCTGTATCAAAACTATGCTGGTGAACCTGTTATTGGGGTCTATCGTTGGCTAGATGGGCAAAGTTTAGCTCTGTTAGCTGAGATTAATCAGCAGGAGGCTTTTGCTCCAGCTCGAGTCCTAGCTAGAAATATTTTACTGATTGGATTTGTGGCGACGGGACTGTTATTGTCAGGGATCTATCTGTTGTCTCGTCGGATTACTCAACCGATTGCAGCTATCACAGACGCTGCAATACAGCTTGAAAGTGGACAGTTGGATCAGACCATTCCAATTGTTAGTGAAGATGAAATCGGCTTTTTAGCACAAACATTCAATCATATGGCTCAACAGCTACAGGAATCGATTGCGGCCCTAGAGACAAACAATCAGGAATTGGAATCTCGAGTAAAAGAGCGTACTGCTGAACTGGTTGAAGCTAAGGAAGCTGCTGAATCGGCTACGCGTACAAAAAGTACGTTTCTAGCTAATATGAGCCACGAACTCCGCACACCGCTCAATAGCATTATTGGCTATAGTGAGATCTTACAAGAAGAGGCTGAAATATCAGGTGACGAGAGTACAGTTCCTGACTTGCGTAAGATTCAAGGGTCTAGTAAGCACTTGTTGAATCTGATTAATAGTATTCTCGATCTGTCTAAGATTGAGGCCGGTCGTATGGAACTAGAGCTAGAGCCGATAAATATTGCCGATTTGGCTCAAGATGTAGTCGATACGATGCATCCAGTTGCCGAATCTAAGTTCAACACGGTTGTGCTCGAAAATTTGACGACTGTAAATTTAATCGAAAGCGATTTGGCTAAACTACGTCAATGTTTACTCAATTTGCTCAGTAATGCTAATAAGTTTACTGAGGAAGGCCAGCTGACACTAACTATTAAAACGATCAGTTACCAAACTGAAAGCTATTTGGAATTTGTCGTAGCCGATACCGGTATTGGAATGAAGAAAGATCAGCTCGATAAAATCTTTGAGGCTTTTACCCAAGCTGATACATCATCTACCCGACGCTATGGTGGAACTGGGTTAGGATTAACGATTACCCGTGAATTTATACGGATGCTAGGCGGATCAATTTCAGCTCAAAGTGAGGTGGGTAAGGGCTCTAAGTTTACCATTCTGCTTCCACAGGTGGTACCGAGTATGAGATTGCAGCTGGCGGCTACTAGGGTTTAATCGAGATATTTTTGGGCTGTAAGGTGGATGTAATGGGAGAAGCAGTATTCGTCTTATTCACCAGACTAACTAGCAAGGATTCATATCCCTCAAGAGATTGTTCAAAGGAGTAGTTTGCGATCGCAAATCTACGCCCCCGTTTACCCAACTGTTCACTATGCTCAGGGCTGCTGTACAACTTATGGATAGCTTGAGCCAATGCTTTTGGCTTTTCAGGCTCTACCACCAAACCACCGCCGCTATCTCGTACCGCTTGAGCTGCGGCTCCACCGTCGGGGATAGATGCCACAATAGGGCGACCGCTGGCCAGAAGCACCATAGTCTTAGACGGCATATTAAAACCAACAACGCTGGCCTTCTGCATAATCAGTGACACATCGGCCGCTGCTAGCATCGTCGGTAGCTCAGATCGAGGTTCAAACGGCAACAGAGTCACATTATCCACACCTAGCTCATCCCGCAGAATTCTCAAGTCACCTAGCTGGCGCTCTTCGCCGACAATCACAAATTCAATATCACGAACATGCTGCAATGTTTCAGCCGCATGAATGATAGTTCTTACCCCTTGAGTACGGGCAATGTTACCTGAATAGAGAATAATGAACTTATCCTCTAGCCCATGCTTTCTGCGAAACTCGTTATCATGCTTGGGCAAAGGACGAATAAAGCTAGTATCCACCCAGTTGCAAATACGTTTGATTTTGGTATTGGGTACGCCTTTACTCACCAAGTTTTTAGCGAAACTATCTGTGATGACAGCCACACGAGATGAGCTGGCATAGGCAAACTTTTCGAGTACTTCAAAAATACGAATAGCCAGTTTATTGCTGATCAACCCTGTACGTACAGCGGCCTCTGGCAAAATGTCTTGCAGACTCAGCACCGTAGGGCAGCCATAAATAAGCTTTAGAGCAGCCACAGGGATACATGCTGGCAAGGATGGGCTAGTTGATAAAATAACGTCCGGCTGCCAGCCTTTGAGCGCATGGAAAAAACTCAGTAAAGCAAAGCTGCCATCTAAAAGTATGCGAGTAACCACACCGGGATTGGGGTGAATCGCCACGTAGCAACGCTGAATCTTGACACCGTTGCGCTCTTCTTCACAGTAAAGCTGACCACGATAATCAGGATAAATCTTACGCTGGGGGTAGTTTGGCATTGCCGTTACTACCCTCACTTCATGCCCTTTAGTCACTAACCCTTCAGCCAGCTCAGTCATTAAGGGGGCAATACCGATGGGCTCAGGATGATAATTGTACGAGTAAATGAGTATACGCATGAAAATCGCTCTGACAACTGATGTCCGTGGTCAACAGATAAGCAACAAGCGCAAGCAGGGCTAACGGCAAGAAGACCAAATCTTGAAGCTTAAAACTTAAAAAATCAGATAATTTCTAAGCCTCAGTAATACAGTCCTTCATTCGGCCCGATATGTCTTTCGCAAATATGCCAAAGTACATGGCACTTTTCTGAAGATATCAATAGTTACCCTAAGAGTTCCCTAAACAGCAGTCAGAAAACCCAAAGAATTTATCCAGGAAACATTTTTTGCGAGAATATAAAGTCTGACTCGCTTTCACACAAGCATAATGATCTAGGCGGTTATGAACTGGAGTTTTAGAACCAATACAAAAAACAGTAGTTGCAACACCAATAACTGAAAATCTAATTAGCTAATCAGTTATCGAAAAAAACTAGCTCCTTTCGTACTCTATTCGCCAAACTCCTTCGAAACACCTTATACAGTTAAAACACACTTCCAAAGCAGGTTAAGTTGTTACGTTCAACAAGCGATTTACAGGACCCTGCAACAGCTAGTTCTAAATATTTCCTAACTGTTACTACTTATTCTTCAGGAAACTCTTCCGGCCAGATAGCCCACCCTCAGACTTTCATAGGTGGCATACCGGTGACGAGGCAACAACCATAAATATGATATGGCTTTGAAAGCTTTGAAAAGACAACTTGATGAAATCTTTATAGTACTGAGGGGATGCCTGGGGGTAAATAAGCGAACTCTTCACATAATTTGTGAATGTTCCTGGATCAGTACACTCGATCACTCCGAAAACCCGTTTTATTTGGGCAAAACATTCCACTACAAAGAGTATGTCTGTAAAGCTACAGACATTTCTTAGTTCTTTTACAAAGATTTGATGAACTAGTAAGCCCGTGAAGGATCCCGCTCGGACCGAATCCGATCCTTAGCTCGGTTGGCGCTACGCTTTAAAGCTTCAAGTCGCTTGACATAGCGATCCCGCTGTTTTTTCTTAGGAGTTTGCTCAATTAAAGTTTTAAGTGCGCTGCCGAGGCTCTTGTAAGCGTTGGGTAGTGAATACCCAAACCGAGTCGCTAAGGAAATCGCTTTTTCATCGGCATCCATCGATTCCTTTAGGGTCTTCTCAGCGTTGTTGCGCTTATACAAACGCCAGCCCGAAATACCGCATAGCCCCATGGCCAGCAGCAGCAGCAGTCCATCTTGAACCCAAAGTTCACCAACTGCTCCGCCAAGGCCAATGGCCAAAGCAGCCATTTCCCAACCATCACGAGGAATTGTGTCGTTTTGAACTCGGGCCACTTCATGCCAAAACAGCAGATTGCGCTGGTCAATAGCGAGCTGTTCCCACTTGGGCAGGTCAATCTGGACTTCAACCTGGTCCTTACCCAATTCCTCGGACGTAATGAGGGGTGGCCCTACATCCATAGCGGGTTCTACCGTAACCCAGCTTTGCAGTTCGGGGGGTAGCAGACTACGTAATCGGCGAAGCTCGCCCATATCTGCTCTGGAACTGTAGGTTGCGTATGACATGCTGATGATTGACCCGGAAACGCTCGTTGAAAATGCTTATACTATAGCGGTCTTTAGCTGGCTATGGTGGCAAAAGTCTGGGGAGATTACCGTAATTGCATCGTCTAATAATCTACACCCTTCGTTTACGGATTCTATGCGGCATAGCTGTTCGCGTAGTTCAGCGGCCCCGTCAAAACCTTTGGCGTACCAGGCCATATGCTTACGGGCCTGACGAATACCGCTTTTGCCTTTGTACTCCGCTAGCATAATCAGATGTTCTTGAGCACAGTGCAGCCGCTCGACGACCGTCGGTGGTATCTGGCGCTCACCCGTCTTTAAATAGTGGTCGATTTCTCCTACTAAAAACGGATAGCCCAGGGTGCCACGGGAGCACATCACACCATCGGCCTGGGTCTGTTCTAAACAATCGATAGCCGTATCGACTGAAAAAATATCCCCATTAGCAATCACTGGAATCGACAGCGCCTGTTTGACCTTGGCAATCCAGCTCCAGTCAGCGGTGCCATTGTAGCCTTGGGAGCGAGTGCGCCCGTGGAGTGTGAGCATCTGGGCTCCGGCGGTTTCCAAACGACGAGCAAATTCCACCGCATTAATATCATCTTCAGACCAGCCAATTCGGGTTTTAGCTGTCACTGGGATCGCTACGGCAGTACTGACGGTTTCAATAATACGGGCGGCTGTATCAGGGTCTCGCAGCAGCGATGAGCCCCCGCCATTTTTTGTGATTTTATTAACCGGGCAGCCCATGTTGATATCAATGGTGTCAGCCCCTTGGTCTACCGCTTTTTTGGCCGCTTCTGCTAGAAACTCAGGTCTGCGGTCAAACAGCTGGATACTAATGGGCCGTTCGTCAGGATCTACTTCCATAACGCGGGGCAGCTGGCGCACATGGTGGAGTTCGGCCGCGCTGACCATTTCGGTGTACATCATCGACTGGGGCGCATAGCGACGCACGAGCCGACGAAAAACCAGATCGGTTACCCCAGACAGTGGCGATTGAAGGACGCGACTATGGACTTCGACGGTGCCAATGTGTAGGGGCGTGGCGAGACGAGCTTTAAGGCTTGGAGAAAGTGAATGGAACAATGAGGAACGGGACGAAGAAGATTCTATGGCCGTGGATACTGACATGGATTTGGGTGTAAAGCCGGAAATTAGAAAATTGCCTGCAAGTCGGCGTATGCTGCGATGTCTCGGGCGATCAGGAGCTTACCCTAGGTGGGCGACTTGGTCAGCATTTGGCTGAGGTGCAGGGCGATTAGTTCTAGGACCTTGCTCTCTAGATAAAACTGACGGGTAATGCCCTGGTAAGGCTACTGTAGAATTTGCCTGCTACTTCGTCTTGAGACCGCTTGAGACCGGCATTATCCAGACGGCTAACGCCTGAGAGGTAGAAGGCCAGACTCAACGATCTGGTCGGTGTATGTCTAAATTTTTACTTGTGGGTTTGACGTTTCTTATAATCGGTGACCGTAAGCCATAGACCGGGCCGTAGTTCTATCTCACGCCCATAGCCCCAACCCAACGGTGGCGGCATTTGCCAAAAAGATTCAGATCCCTCTTGGCACCAAGCAACTTCTTGATTGGCAAGGCATTCGTCTATAATTTCATCAACGTCAGGACCTGTTAGCACTTTAGCCATCTATGTCATCGTGGTAGAACTCTACTCAAAAGTATGACATTATTGCTACTCATTCTCAATATTGGCCTCTATGTCTCTGCCAGGTGAGGGGAAAGTCTTCTTAAGTCTTTGTTTCTATTGCCTTCAGACTAGGGATCAAGAATCCGCCGACGCCAATGAGCAGCATCACCAAGGCACACAGAGCATACAGAAATGCCATGCCAGCACCAGGGCCACTGCCAAAGCTAGGGCCGACTATATTGGCTAGCGGTCCTCCCGGCATCATGGCCGGTTCCAAGAGCCGATCGGCCAGCGGCCCTGCCAACAATACGGCCACGGCACTTGCACCTTGGATTACTAAACTATTGGCGGCAAAGACTCGACCTTGAACAGTAGGTGAAATATTATCCATCCAGAGGGCGCTGCGGGCACTGCTTAGCAAAGGAAAGTTCAAGGATGACGACAGCTGGGCCGGTAGCCAAACCGTGAGGGATTGCCCTAGGCCAAATACCATTTTACTGAGACCTGCGCCGATATATCCACCCAGTACGGCATTAATGCGACGTTTAGGACCGTCCCAAATGCTAACAACAATTGCTCCGACTACGCCACCCACACCTGCTATGGCAGAGACACTGGCTAAGGATTGGGCACTGCCGTTGGTGCGGGCTAAGATCATTGGGCTATAAAGCGCTGCCCCCATGTCATGGGCAAAGGTAAACAAAATGGTAACGAGTAACAAGGCTTTGAGACCAGGCTGTTGCCAGACGTGACGAAACCCAAAGGTAAGCGTGTTGAGCAGATAATCGGGGTCAGGCGTCTTTTCGGGCTGGGGTATAGTTGCGGCTAGCAGTGTGATAAAGGCCACTGCAAAAGTGACTAAATCGACCAGAATAATGCCCGATAGACCGATCAGCGGATATAGCCCCCCCGCTAAAGCAGGACCGACAATATTGGAGCCATAGTGAACCATGGACGCCATGCTGCCGGTGCGAGTGTAGTGTCGTTTGGGCACCATCATAGAAATGGATGACTGATAGGCCAGGGTTTGAATTTGGCCAAAACCTCCAGATAAAATAACAACAACATAAAGGTGCCAGATGTGCAGTTGTTGGGTGAGATAGAGAACACCAATCGCAATCGTGCCAAGGACTGAAATGGCATCTCCCAACAGCATCAGATATTTGCGGTTAAATCGATCAACAATGAGTCCTGCAAATAGGGTGGTAGGTATTTTCGGCAGCTTTGAAAAGAAGCCGACTAGCGCTAACGCGGTGGCAGAACCCGTCTGATCCCAGGCCCACAGGGTGAGAGCAAAAAATGTCATATAGGTACCCAGGGTGGACACCAGCTGACCAAACCAGATGAGAGTAAAGGTGCGCATAGATAAAAAGGGGCCGCCATGAAAAAAGGGTGGGACGATGCCCACCCTGGAAAAACATTAGCTAAAAAAGACTAACGTTTTGGTGTGAGAAGCTTAGTTGTCTTGAGATAAACACCGTTCCACATCTGTCAAATGTTCTAGTAGCTGTAACAACGATGAGTAGCGTATCATCGGTGTCTTCTGTTTCAATATCATCGCTTTCTGATTCAGCCTCACTCTCGGGGGCTGCTTCTGCCGGTGTCTGGGCGAGCAAACTATCTGCTGCTGTGATATTTTAGAAGCTGTCTTCTAAACCTAACTCTTCAGCCCGTGGAGTACTGGCTAAGCCCGGTTGGATCACGATGGCTAATGTTAGCCCAGCTATCAGATTATGGCCAACCAGTTTGTTTAAGATTGTCATGCTGCCTCACACCTTAATATTGTCTTGAATGCTAAACTCGCTAGAAAATTCTCCGCGACCTAAGGGCGGAAGACATCTGCTATTTGCGATCAATGTCTTGAACGTCATCCACGTTTTGCACGTGGGTCTATTTAAGAATTATTTTCAATATAAAGGTGTGAGTAGACAGGCTTCTAGGCGTTATTGTCTTTGAAAACTAGTGTTTTGTCTTCTAAGGCGATTTTTTTATTATGCTGAGGATCAAGTTTGCCAGGAGAAGACCTGCGCTAGCGCTCTGTCAATAAATACTTTTGTCTATCCAATTTTCTTTAGATAAAGGCTGGGAGCAACCTTGAACTTCTTTTTAAACGCTGCGACAAAAGAGCTACGGCTGGTATAACCAACGCTGCGAGCAATTTCTTGGATATTTAGACTGCCGGTGTGCAACAGTTGGCACGCCTGCTCCATCCGATAGTTGTACAGGTAGCCAAAAACGGTGGTATCAAAAACTTGTTTAAAGCCCTGAGTTAGTTTCAATTCATTCAGATGTACACGTCGGGCCAACTCCGCTAAAGAAGGAGGGGTGACGGCATTTTGGATCAGGATATCCCGCGCTTCGTAGATCCGATCGACATCTCGAGCTTTTAGGGGCGTTGACCGTTCAGGTGAGCCAATAATGACCTGGTTAAAGTGCAACGCTAGTAGCTCTAGCACTTTGCCCTCCAAGTAAAGCTGGCGGGCAATGCCCTGATAGGGCCATTCTAAAATCTGCTGTAGGATTTGCCGCTGGGCTGGAGTGATCTTGCTGGGGTGATAGAGAATTGTGTTTTCTGGATGTTCCAGGGTGTTTCTGAGGGCGGT
>JBCDFI010000012.1:0-25183 GCA_039178155.1 Cyanobacteria bacterium P01_H01_bin.105 | reverse complement strand
ATGGAAGGAGATTGGAGCAGCGGTCGTTTTGAGTCTACGGACACTCAGTTATACCCCAGGACGATGGCAACAATTTTGGTCCAAAATCAATCAATATGGGTTCTCTCTTGCTTAAACTTACATTAAATTTAAGTCATACCCGCCGGGAAGCACCTTGATATTGCAATGGCGATCTAAATAGTTCTGGTGATACTTGGCAGAGGCTTGTGCGATCGCACGTTGAGCTTGGAGGCGTTCTTGCTTTAGCTCGGTGTCTTGAAGCTCTTCATGATATTGGGATTTTAGGGAGTTCCAGGTGGCATCAAAGATCGGGCCGATGATTCCATTGATAACGTCACCGAGCATGGCCATAGTCTTTGCTTGCACCTTTTATGTGTAGCATCTTGAATCACAGTTTAATCACTGCTGATAGCCATGGCATGCTGCTTCAGCTGGATTTTAGAAAGCCTTTTTCCACAGGGCTGTAGAATAGGTGGAATAAGTAGAATTGTTACTGATGCCTCGGTCTTCTGACAAAGCCGTGACGCTTACTTTGTAGTAAGTCATGGCCTCAATAAGGCGGAAAATCATTTGACTCGTGGCTGAATTCACCTCCTTAGAGGATGTTTAGTTAGATTATGTTTCTAGCAAAACCCACTTCAATTAATCGTCAGCAATCGCACCTTAAGGGCTTCCCAGGCTTTGCGAGAAATACCAATGGATGACTTTTGGCAACGTAGTAGGAGTTCATTGGCTGACAGGTAATTATTCAAGCACTTCCATTCCTTTTCTGATAATGAAAGCTTTTCCTTTGTCAGTCCTAAACCATTAAGCCAAGTAGCTTCAAGTTTGTCAGCATAGCTACGCCACTCATTAGCTGACGCTATGAATGCAGGCATTTTTTCTTTTAGTGTTTGTAACTGATTAGGCAATTCTTTGAATGCAGTTGTGTTGAAAATTTTGAGCTTATACAGATAATCAACACTGTCACTGACGCTGTCACTATCGATGGCACTCGCAATACCGCTGGCTTTGGCAGTAGTAATGGCGCTGGCAATGGTACTAGCTCTGACGATGACGTTTTCGATGGCAATGGTGCTAGCACTAACCCTGACATTGACGATGGAGCTAGCAAGGACAATGGCGCTAGCTATCTTTTCAAAATCATCATATTTAGATAAAGAACCCTGTGTAACCTTACTTGCCCACTGGACTAAATAGCGAACTTTGGGCTGACCACTAATATATGCCCTGGCTTGTTGATCAATGGCTTCTAGTAGCCCATAACCTCGTCGTCCCATCAGTCCACTAACTAACAAAAAGACTTCGCGCCAACGCTCATCACGTAAATGCTGGCCAACCAATGTTTCGATAAGCGCCTCTTCCTTAATGTAAAGAGCTGTCAGATATTCCTGCAGAGTGAGGTGCGAAAACGAATAGGTATCGGTAGCTCGTTCTACGAGAATGCCTTGCTCTGACTCAATGGCACTTAGCACAGCTGGGCCATCTAATTCCGCTGGAATATTAACTGTGTCTAATAAATAGGTATCAAGACGGTTGGTAATGTCTGACTTCAAAAAGAAAAGACGATCTTCTTCAAAACTGGTGTACGCGATCTCGCTCAAGAGTTCTTTCTCAACTTCCGGGCGCAGGTATTTATAAATAGAACTCCGCTCCAATCTTTTTTCAGCCGACCAATCGCGCAACAGGATATCCAAGGCTCGCCCATAGAGCATACTGCGCTGGTTAGGCAATTCTTGCTCTCGTTCATAAATCAAACACAAGAATGTCAGAAGCAAAGGTGTCTGGGCCAATTCTTTTGCAGCTTGATTTTCAGGCTCTTGCAACTGTTGCCAATAGCGGTTAACTGTACCTGCCTCTTGGTCTAGCTCAGAATTAAACCATCGCTGAATGAATTGCTCAATCTGCTCATCATCAAAATCAGCAATGGTGACATCACTAAACTGATTGAAACTGCTGTGATAAGCGGCTGTACGACAGGAAGCAACAAACGTGTTTTTGTCGTATCGTGTGGCAAAGGCTTCGATCTGCTCAATGACCTGGTTCATAATGCGACTAGGAACTTCATCCAGGCCATCAAGTAGGAGCAGTAACTTTCCTTGATTGAGTGATTCCGCTGTAAACGCTTCAGTATCTGGAAATCCACAAATTTCAAATTCCTTAGCAATCAAAGCAGCCAGGTCGATACTCTCATCTCTAAAGGTTTTGAGTTCGAGAAAAACTGGAATTTGGTTACTCTTCAGTTGTCCTTCCTGGCCTTTGAGTGCTTCTAACCCGAGTTTTCTCAAAAATGTACTTTTGCCAATACCCGGTCCACCCAAGACCATCAGATATTGTTTCTTCTTAGCAATGCTCATGCCATCATGTCGTTCGCCTACTGCCTGAAAGCCGCGTTTACCCTGGTCACGGTAAAGCTGTTCTAAGTCATCTGGCGTAGCAAAGTAGCGTCGGCTGAGATCATCCAGAAATTTAACCGCTGTATAGACCGAGTCCAGGGGGATAGGGTCTTTCATCAGCCCTGGCATAATCTTCATTTGTCCGTGCCGAGCTTCGTATTTTTTGTGGTATTCCCGTGAGGCTTTGAGGATGTTCTCTACTTTGCGAACGTCTTCTTGACCCTCACGAATCTGACCAGCCATATAGCCGCCAAGGCTGCCACCTGCTTTCCACAGTTGCTCAAAGATAGGAACCGCGATACCGCTGATGGCATTTTCCAGCATGACTGGTCTCAGAAAGATGGTTTGGCTCTAGAGTAACTGGCTGAGGCCTTACACCGCTATATCCTTATCCTGGCCACGTAGCTCATCCTTATCAGACTTACTGCTTGGTATCTATTGGCTTGCGATCGCAAATCAACCGCCAGCACTTCTTAATCGAAACGTTGAGGCCCCTTTTGAGCGATTAGAGGATGGAATTGAGGGATTTTTTTCTGGGGCAGATTTTCTTGCCCTCAGCTGGGCTGATGATGACACTTTCCAGCATGAGGCTACTCTCCGCTCCCTGGTGACTGCCAACTTTTGACTAATGCTTTTAGGAGTGGGCCGTAGGGGATATCTTCGAGAGCGGTATTAGTGGTGATAGCATTGGCACCCTTGCCATCACTGCCAGCAGATTGAAGCGCATTGATAAATCGCTCACGATGGGTGGGCGGGATCATGATGTTCAGGTACGCTGTCTGCTCTGCTTCGGTCGCATTGGGATTAGAAGTCTCTAGCGGCTTGAGCAGATTCTGGATTTCAGAAGCGGCATCAGTAAGTGAGGGAAGGGAGGATAGTTCAGCAGCTGGATTATCAATAGTCCCACCGACCTGGTCCCCCTGAATCTTATCAGCAACTCCCCCAGCGATCTGCGCCCCCCTAAGGTCGTACTTCGGGGAGTTCATTCCCTGCAGTACCTTTTGTTGAAAATCATCGAGTTGTTCTTTGTAGCCTTCCAGCTTGCCTTCTGTTTTTAGAAGCTGGGATCGAAGATGCTGGTTTTCTTCGTAAGCAGTGTTCAAACGTCTTTGAAGATCGGCTTTATCTAAGGAGTCTGAAGCCTCTAAGCGAACAACAAAAGCTCCACCACTTTTCTTCTCGATAGCCTGAATATTGATCTCAGCACCATCGTATTGTTGGCGTATTTCTTGTAAAGATGCAAAGAAGGATTGCCAATCGAGACCATCAACGAAGATGAGATCGACTGTATCTACGGCTTGCTGGAAAAGGGCTGCGAACTCACCTGGTTTGAAGTTACCTTCGCGTGGGCGTCGCTCTTGCTGATTGGCTTTGAGGTAGATATATTTACAAATTACACCTTCGAAACTTGTAGCGCTGTTGATGTTCCAGTCTTCGAGACAAGCACCTGTGAAGGTGGCTCTCGTAAAATCTGTTCCCAAGACTTGAGATCTACTCAGATCGACATTACTTAAATTGGCATCACTCAGGTTGACTTCACTGAGGTCAAATCCACCAAAGTCAAATCCATGCAGATCAACGCTACGTAAAGAGGCTTTACTCAGGTCGACGTCATGCAGGTCTGCACTACGCAGGTCGACGCCATTCAACTTGGCTCCACGCAGAGAGGCTTCAATCAGCTTAGCTCCATTCAATTTGGCTCCCACTAGGTCAGCTCCACGCAGGTCAACGCCATTCAATTTGGCCCCCATTAGGCCAGTACCCCTCAGATCAGCACCACGGAGGTCGGCATTAATGAGGATGGCACCACAGAGATTGGCATTAATGAGGATGGCATCATGAAGTCGGGTACTACTGAGGATGGCATCACGGAGGTCAGCATCACGGAGGTCAGCACTCCTGAGGTCGGCTATAGAGAAATCAGGAATAATACCAGGATTTTCCCTACGCCAACGATTCCAGACTTCAACCCCTTGCTTCAGTGTCTTTAGGTGCTCTAGATTTGCCACGCTGCTTCATTCATTCGCTCAAGCTACTGTAGCGAATGATTCTAGCTCTGCCTATGGCTGAATTTACAAACCATGGCCCAGTCAGGTTCCTTGGCCAGGTCTGAATCTTTCGCTTGTCAAAAGGGTTTCCAATTGCTGAGTAGTAGGCTGGTTGCGATGATAACGACTACACCAATGCGTAAAGCCTTTAGGGAATATACAGAAATTTTCCATCTAATCATCCAAATCCGCATGTTAGGTTGACCAATGTCCACTTAATCCCATTGCTCAGGGGTATTAGACTGAAATATTTTTACCTAATCTACGAAATCAAGGATTAGGCAGAAAGTGTCCCTCTAATCAACTGTTAAATGCCCTAAGAAACACTAATTACTGCACCAACCCTTCCCCTAAAATCAAATAGCCTTCGCTCAGATCATCAATGAAATTAACGCTTTCTCGCCTATACAGTCTGCTGCTCACCGCTTGCGACGACCTGCGCGGCAGCATGGATGCTAGCGAGTACAAAGAGTACATCTTTGGCATGTTGTTCCTGAAGCGGGCTAGCGACCTCTTTGACCAGCGCCGTGATGAGCTGCACACGGAGTTAACAGTCCAGGGTATGGCTGAAGAAGATATCGAGGTGGAGCTAGAGGACCCTGATAATTACTCAGGCAAATACTTCTATGTGCCAACTCGTGCTCGGTGGAATGAAGGTTGGGAAGAAGAGGTAATCGATGACGACGGTCAGCCTAAAATCGTCCAGCATCCGGCTCTCAAACACGTTAAAGAGGATGTCGGCACGACCCTCAACAAGGCTCTAGCAGCGATTGAAGAGGCTAACATCGATGTTCTGCAAGATGTGCTCTCAAGCATCAACTTCAACCGAAAAATCGGACAGCGCACTCTGGATGACGACACGCTGTCTGATTTTTTGCTGAACTTCGAGAATATTCCCTTGAAAGACAGCGATTTTGAGTTTCCAGATCTACTGGGGGCGACCTATGAATACCTGATTAAGTATTTTGCTGACTCGGCGGGTAAGAAGGCAGGTGAATTTTACACGCCTGCTGAAGTGGTGCGAATTTGCGTCGAAATCTGTGACCCAGAGGAGGGTATGCGGGTTTATGACCCGACTGTAGGATCGGGCGGCATGCTGATTCAGATGCGGGACTACCTGCGGGAAAAGGGGGGCAGTGCTCAAGAGCTTGCGCTTTTCGGTCAGGAAAAGATGGGTACCACTTGGTCGATCTGCAAGATGAATATGCTGCTGCATGGCATCTCCCATGCCGATATTCGCCAGGCCGATACGCTGCGTGCCCCCCAGCATCTGGATGAAGATAACGAACTCAAGCGCTTTGATCGCGTCTCAGCCAATCCTCCGTTTAGCCAGAACTATATCAAAAAGAACTTGGTCTTCACAGGGCGCTTTCCGGTGATGATGCCGGAAAAGGGTAAAAAGGCTGACTTGATGTTTGTGCAGCACATGCTGGCGGTGCTGAAGCATGATGGCCGCTTGGCGACAGTGATGCCCCACGGGGTTCTATTTCGGGGAGGAGAGGAGCGGGAAGCTCGTAAGTACTTTATCGACCACGGCTATCTAGAAGCCATTATTGGACTGCCCAGCAACTTGTTTTACGGCACCGGGATTCCAGCCTGCATTTTGGTGATGAACAAGGTGGGGACGGCGACTCGCGATCGCGTACTGTTTATCAACGCAGATCGCGAGTACCGTGAAGGCAAAGCGCAAAACTTCCTAAGACCCGAAGATATCGACAAAATTGTCTATGCTTACCGCACTAAGGAAGATATTCCGGCCTATGCGCGAATAGTGCCCAAGGCGGAGCTTGTCGCCGAGGACTACAACTGCAATATTCGACGCTATGTGGATAACACCCCACCGCCAGAGCCTCATGATGTGCGTGCCCACTTGCATGGGGGCGTACCCAAGGTGGAAGTCGATAGCCTGGAACACTTTTGGCAGAACTATGGGCAGCTATGTGGGGACGCCTTTGTTTTCCGAGATGAGAAGTACCTCGAATTTGCTCCGGTGCTTACCAGCAAGCGCGACATTGCTGAATTTGTGGCGACTCACCAAAGCGTGACCACTCGTCACCAGGAGTTTATGCAGATGTTGGAGGAGTGGTGGCAGGCCAACTTACCGATCGTGGAGGCTCTGGCCCCAGATGCGGCGAATCAGGAAGCTCGCCCACGTAACGTCTATGTGATGCGCAGCAGCCTACTGAGTAGCATTGAAGAGGCTTTGGCCGATCAGCAATTACTGACCTCCTTCCAAGTGCGGGGAGCGTTTGCCAACTATGTGGACGTTCTGAAGGCGGACTTTAAGTCCATTGCGGCCAGCGGGTGGGGGCCGGAACTAATTCCCGATGAGGATATTTTGCAAAGCCAGTTCCCTGAAGTTTTGGAAGAATTGGAGCAGACGCAGACTCGTCTGGCAGAATTGCAAGCGCTGTTTGCGGCGTCAGATGAGGAGGAGTTTGAGGATACCGATGACACGGGGATATTGCCCAGTGAGGAGGTGAAGAGTAAGAAGGACGAGTTAAAGACCCAGACTGCTGAGTGGAAAGCTCAGCTCAAACAGCTTAAAAACTTAGCTAGCAATCTTTTTGTTGAACTCAAGGGGGCGGGACTGTTACCCAAAGGCACCAAGAAAAGTTTTTATTGCACTGAAGGCTTTACCCAGAGAGATGCGAAATTTACTAACGGTAATCGCATTTTGGAGTTGGCGGTTAAGGTGGGGCATATCAGTGAATATGCCATTCCTTTGAAGGAGGCAATGGAGCAGGGACAACATGCTTACAATCGGGCGGCGAGCATTGCTGTTAGCTTGGAGCGCCATCAGGCTTTAGAAGAGGAAGTCAAAACGCTCAAGGCTATTATCAAAAGCACTGAGAGCAATCGTGATGCCTTAGTGCAGAGTGCCCGTGAACAAATTTCAACTGATGAGGCTCGCACGGTGATTATTGCGCGTCTGCGAAAAAGGCTGATGGAGATTTATGAAACTTATTTGAAGGCTGATCAACGGGCTTGTGTGCGGGCGATTGAGAATTTATGGGAGAAGTATGCGGTGACGGCGAAGGAAATAGAAGCAGCGCGGAATGAGGCGGCGAAGGAGTTGCAAGCGTTTTTGGTGGAGTTGGAGTATGAGTGATAGTTGCTTCAAGCCTTTGGGATATATTGTTTCATTAGTGACAGATAAGTGTAGTTTCAAGAAGGACCCAACCAAGCCATATATTGGCCTTGAACATATTCCTTCTAGTGGAAGTACCTTACAAGGAAGTGCCGAAGCTAATGAGTCAATTAGCGTAAACAATATCTTTAGAGCTGGTGATATTCTCTTTGGAAAACTACGCCCGCGTCTTCGAAAGAGTGTTCGTGCTCCTTTTGATGGCTATTGCTCAACTGACATCATTGTTCTGCGTCCTAATCAGGAAGTTTATTCTGACTTCGCCGGATTTGTTTTGCAGTCCGACGCGGTTTTTGCAAAAGCTATAAGAACTGAAGAAGGAACTAAGATGCCCCGGTGCTCTTGGAATACTCTTCAGGAGTTAGAGGTCTTTTGTCCGGTGAACTTAACTAGGCAGAAACGTATTGCAATAATTCTCTCTAGCATTGATTGCGCCATCGACCATACAGAAGCCCTAATCGAGAAATACCAACAAATAAAAGCCGGGCTAATGCACGACCTGTTTACTCGTGGCATTGGTGCTGATGGCAAGCTGCGTCCTCCCCGTGACCAAGCTCCAGAGCTATATCAAGAGAGTGAGATCGGTTGGATTCCAAGAGACTGGAAGGTGGAGCTAATAATTTCCTGTGCCGATGTAATAGATCCAAATCCTAGCCATCGTAATCCAATCTATCATGACGAGGGGTTTCCCTTTATATCGACAGTAGAGTTTGCTGAATTTGATCAAATCCAGCTAGATACTTCCAGGCGAGTCATTGAAGAAATTGTTTTAGAACAAGAGCAAAGATGTAAATTTTCTAAGTTTTCAATTGCATTTTCTCGGAAAGGTACAATCGGTGAAATTCGTCTTCTGCCGACACACTTGAGATTCGCGCTACTTGACTCTTTATGTGTAGTTAATCCAACGACTATTAACCCATCATTTCTTTTTCATTTGCTAAGAAGTCACTTTCTTAAAAAACAGATTAGAACTATGACGATGGGACAAGCTCTCCCCCAGATGAGTATTGGCAGAGTAAGAGAATTGTTTATACCTGTGCCTACATCAGCTAAAGAACAGGAAGAAATTAAATCAAAAATTAATGCGATCGATCGATATATTTTCACAAATGGTGAAGACCTTCAAAAACTTAAATCAAAAAAATATGGATTAATGCACGATTTACTCACCGGCAAAGTCCCAGTCAAAGTCGAGGCTGATGAGGCGGGTCATGTCTGAATATACCGAAGTCGAACAGCCGTTTCTACAGCAGCTACAAACCCAGGGCTGGCAAATCATCGATCAAGGTTCACAGATTCCTAGCGACCCGACCAAAAGCCTGCGGGTTAACTTTCGCCAGTGGCTCCTGCCCAAAGTCTTTACCCAATCTGTTGTCGCCCTCAACACCACCGCCGATGACACCTCCTGGCTCACCCCCAAACAACTGCAAGACTTGCAAGACCAAATCCTGCGCCAGCCTAATCGTACCCTCCTCGAAGCCAACGAAGCTATTCAAAAGCTACTGTTCAAGGCTCAGGTCGATGTCAACGAGCAAACCGGGGAAGAAGATCCGGTGGTAAAGCTCATCGACTTTGCTAATCCCGAAAACAACCAGTTTCACGCCATCAACCAGTTCCGCATCGATACGCCTGGTTGCGTTAAGCAATTTATCATTCCCGACATTGTGCTGTTCGTGAACGGTATCCCGCTGGTAGTGGTTGAGTGCAAAAAAGGTGGCCCCAATTGCGCCAACCCCATGGCTGAAGCCTTTGAGCAGCTCCAACGCTACATGAATCAACGGGAGGAGACCACCTGGCATGGCCTCCGGGAAGGGGAGCCGCGTCTGTTTCACAACAATCTGATTGTGGTCCGCAGCACGGGCATTGAGGCCGATTACGGCACTATCACCTCTGGCGAAGAGCATTTTTATCCCTGGAAAACCCAGTGGCCCCAACCAGAGAGTACTGCCGAAGGGCTGAATCAACAGCAGCAGCTCATCAACGGCATGCTTAATAAGACCAATCTGCTAAGTATCCTGCGGACATCCAGCGTCTTTATGGACACTGACAGCGGCCCCCGAATTAAAGTGGTGTGCCGTTACCAGCAGTTTCGGGCGGCTAACAAAATCATTGAGCGCTTGCGCCAGGGCCAAACCGCAGCAGAAAAGAGCGGCGTCATTTGGCATACCCAGGGATCGGGCAAGAGCCTGACCATGGTATTTGTGGTGCGGATGTTGCGGGCAGCCGCAGACCTGAGCGATTACAAAATTGTGCTGATTAACGATCGCATCGATCTTGAAGATCAGCTTTCTAAAACCGCCACACTAATCGGGGGTCGTGTCCACACTATCGACAGCACCCAATCCCTCCGAAACCGCCTGTCAACGGGTACCTCCGATATCAATATGGTGATGGTGCATAAGTTTCAGCAGCGAGATCAGGTCATGCCTCTGAAAGTCGCCGAAGCCCTGGGCACCTATCGAGCTATCCCTAGCAACCAGACCTTTGGGGTAGTCAATGACTCCTCCCGTATTGTGCTGATGATTGACGAGGCACACCGCACCCAAAGCTCCGACCTGGGCGAAAACATCTTTGAAGCTTTCCCCAATGCGGCCCGCATCGCCTTTACCGGCACCCCACTCATCACTGAGCGCCATGGCGAAAAGAAAACACATAAACGCTTTGGCGGCTACATTGACAAATACCGCCTCATGGATGCAGTGGCCGACGGCACCACCCTACAGATTTTGTACGAGGGTCGCACCTCCGACGATGCCCTCAAAGATAAACACGGCTTTGAGGCCCGCTTTGAAAATCTCTTTCGCGATCGCAGTGACGAAGAGCTTCTGGCCATCAAAAAAAAGTACGGGGCTACCGGCGACCTGCTAGAAGCCGAACAACGCATCGCCGCCATTGCCCAAGACCTGGTGAAACACTACCTGGAGCACATTTTTCCTAATGGCTTTAAGGCCCAGGTGGTATGCCATTCCAAACTTGCTGCGATGCGCTATCAAAAGGCCATCCATCAAGCTTTAGCTGAAACCGTTGCCCGATTGGAGGCACAACCTGTCGCCGACACCGAACTCATTCGCAGAGTGCGCTTCCTCAAGGCAGCAGTGGTGATCTCGGGCAGCGGTACCAACGAACCTGCTTATGTCTCAGAAGCCCGCAAGCAATCCCGAGCCTGGAACGCCGCTGATAACTTTTGCCGACCCTTCGACTTTGACGCTCCCGATAAGCCCCACACCGGCATTGCCTTTTTGGTGGTGTGTGACATGCTGCTCACCGGCTTTGATGCCCCTATCGAACAGGTAATGTATCTCGACAAGAAAATCAAAGAACACACGCTGCTACAGGCGATCGCTCGCACCAACCGAGTCAAGCAGGGCAAACAGCGGGGCTACATCGTTGATTACATCGGTCTCACTGAAAACCTGACCGAGGCCCTGACCCTATATGCTGCCACCCATGAACAACAGGAACTCGCACAGGGCTTAAAGAGCATCGACTCTGAAATGCCGGTGCTAGAGGAGCGCTACCAGCGCCTGCTGCAGCTATTCACGGAACACAAGGTCGCCCAGGTACGCGAGTATGCCGAAGGAAACCTAGAGACGATTGAAACAGATGCTGCTGTGGTTCACGAGGCGGTTAAGCTGCTCAAAGATGAGAAAATTCGCGCGGACTTTGAAGTCTATCTGAAAAAATTCCTGACCAGTCTGGATATTATTCTGCCCAACCCAATTGCCCAAACCTATCGAGTACCCGCTAAACGTTTAGGCTACATCCTACGGGTCACCAAAGAGCGCTACAAAGACACCAGCCTCAACCTAGGCGACGCTGGCAAAAAGGTAAGGGACCTAATCAACGAGCATTTAATCAGCCTGGGAATCAATCCCAAGGTGCCTCCCGTAGAGCTGCTATCGTCCGACTTCATGGAGCAGCTCAATCAGCATGCAGGCGACAACGATGAAGCCAGAGCCAGCGAAATGGAGCACGCCATCCGTAAGCACTGTACCGTCCACCATGATGAAGACCCCGCTTTTTATAAAAGCCTGTCCGAGAAAGTCGAGCATCTGATCGAGGAATATCAAGACCGCTGGGACCAGCTAGCAATAGAGCTAGAGAAAATCCGAACAGAGGCGATCGCGGGCCGTCAGCGGGGAGAAGAGGGCATGAGCAAAGAAGCCACGACCTTCTACGAACACATCGCTAACCAGGCTTTCACTGACGGAGAGGTGTCCCCGGATGCGAAGCCCAAGATGAAGGTACTGATGGAAGCGGTTGTCGAAACCTTGCAAGACAGTATTGGCAGCATCGATTTCTGGAATAATAGCGATAAGCAAAAGCGAACACGAAGTGAAATCAAGACTGCGCTTACCCTTACTGGCATTGCTGAGTTGAAAGCCAACCGTGAAAGAATCGCGATCGAAATCATGAAACTCGCCAAAAACCGCCATAACGAATTACTGAAAGACATGACAGATAAGCAATGAATGTCCGCTGTGTCAGAGATATCGAATACCAATTACTACCCGGTAGCCCGCGCAAAACCACCGATATTGTGATCGAGCGTGACGGCAGTGTCACCGTGCGTCCACCCATCGAGTACACCCCTGAACAGATCGATGCGGTAGTAGAGAGTAAGCGCTTGTGGATCTACCGCAACTTGTCCGAATGGAAGGATCTTCACGCCAGTGCGGTAATCCGTGAGTGGGTTAGCGGTGAAACCTTTCTGTATCTAGGCCGTAATTATCGGCTGTCGCTAGTCTCCAACCAGGATTGTCCCCTAAAACTAAAAGACGGTTGCTTTTGCTTAGATCGAGCTGTGATCGAGCAGGGCGGCGATACAGCAGCGAAACAAGCGTTTGCCGCTTACCTTACTGAAAAGGGGCAACAACGGTTTCGCGAACGAGTCGATTACTTTGCTCCTAAAGTCGGTGTTCAGGCCACAGGCACTAAAGTCAAAGATATGGGTTATCGCTGGGCTAGCTGCGGTACCAGTGGGTGTTTAAATTTTCACTGGAAGTGCATGATGGCACCGCCTAAGATTATTGACTACATCGTGGTTCATGAACTTTGTCACCTCCATCACCGCAACCACAGCGACAGCTTCTGGAACGAAGTCGACAAGGTCATGCCGGACTATCACGAGAGGAAGGAATGGCTTAGAAAGAAGGGTGCTAGTTTGACGGTATAGATAATTTGAGAAATACATATAACAACCTCGCTACACCGGAACGATCTAGGTTATCTCTGAGGTGTCGAAGTGGACGTCACTTAGCAGCTCTGGCATGATCTTCATTTGTCCATGACGGGCCTCGTATATTCCCGCGAGGCTTGAAGAATGTTCTCTACATTCCAACATCTTTCTGGGCTTTACCGGCCTGGCCAACTATATAGCCAACTGCTTTCCAAAGTTACTCAAAGATAGGAACCGCAACACCACCGATGGCACTTTCCCACATGACTGACCTCGGGAAGGTGGTTTAGCTTTAGAGTAACTGGCTTTTGGGGCTTGGCTTACGCCGCCACACCTCCCTCAAACAGTTCCAGCACCCGCTCACTCCACTTAAGGTGCTGATAACTAGTCGTATCTCCATACTGACCAGTGGCGATCGTCATCATTGAGTAAGGCTTACCCGCTTCAGTTGGCAGATATTTGGGATCGCCCTTAGCAGGATTATCGACCCTCGTCTGCAGACCCATATTGATTAGCGTCTCGTTGATCTTTCGCCCACTGATACCACCCAAGCGTTCACCTAACGTCGTAGGCGTCAGATAGACCCCATCAGTAGCGGTTGTGGCAGCCAATAACTTTTGAGCAGGGTTAAGAGCATCCGCGATCTCTGGACAGTAAATCTGAGCCGCAGAGATAGCAACCCCAATCTTTAGACTTTTGTCTTGCTTAGGCGTTTGCCCGATCTCTAGGCCGTCAAGCAGTTCTAGGACAAACCCTGACATCTGTTTGGCGGCATCAACAGCACTGGTGAGGGTGAGAGTGGCTTGAGGTTTTGGTTGTACCTGGAGTTCCGCTGCTATTGGCGAGAGTTTTGGTTTGGGTTCGTTGAGCTGCTGTGGAGGCTGTTGCCCTAACGTCAGACCTTTGAATGCATAGAAAGCAGCTCTAGCCCCAAGCTTCTCAAATTGTTTGGCTGTGTGCTTGGCTTGAGACGTACAAAATCTACTCGCTGCATAAGCATAGTAGTGGGCAATTACGGCCATCGCTTCATCTGTAATTCCCGTTACAAGCATAGCCAGTAGGTTGACACCATCAAACCCTTGCTCTATGAGGTTCTTAGCTAATTTTGATGGTTTTTGGTTGACACTCTTAAATGCCTTGCTAATAGCCTCAGCACTAACACCAGCTAACCGAGCGGCTCCTCTGATGCTAACGACGCCAACGCCATCACTTTCACGAATTGTTATCTCGTCTGCAATTTTTTTGAACTGGATTAGATCGCTAGCCATCACTTTCTCCTTTTGGATTCTCTTTTTGCAAATAATCTTGATCGGGAGTGAACACCAGTAAGTCTCCTGGTGTAATGACTCTATCCCTGTCTTTGCGGCGATACGCGACAGTCAAACCATTACAAAGCTTGTTTAGGACATCGCCTGAGATTTGCTTAATAACATCTGAATTTTTAAGCTTGGATACAGTAACTCGATGGATGCCAGCAATCTCGGCCAAGTCATTGTTTGACAAGTTAATCTCTGCCATTAGCTGTCGCAGTCGCCACTGAATCATGCCTTGAGAACCAAAAAACGCTCTCATCTAGCATCCTCCATAGCTGACTACATTGGTAGCCCTGCGGCTAACAATCGCCAGTATAGCTTACTCAGATAGTCTGTCAAGAAAATATTTAGCTATCTATTGACATTTAGTAGCTACCTGGCTACATTAGTAGTCAAGAAAGCGATGAAGCACCTCAAATGATTGCGAAGTTGCTGACTGAGCTAGCTCTACTGAGGCTGTCATCGATGTTGAGTACGGTGATAACGCGATCACCCTTGAGATTGAGCAGTTACAGGAGTTAGCTGAAAAGTTCTAGCAGATACAGCAAGGGCTGATTGCCTCCCCGTCCAAAGTTTGGCAACCAGCCCTCTAAACCAAACCCTTAGCAATCAAGGATTTGCCCTAATGAAAACTGTAACTCATAACCCTTCCTCCCCCTTCCCCGCCACCTCCTTCCCCTTCCCCTCCTTCCCACAGCCCCTAGAATTCCATCAAACCCATTCCACCCAATACGTTATCTATCTAAACGATCTCAATCTGGGTGCGATCGCATTCAATATCACCGCCAGTCGTTGGGAATACACGCCATTCTCCTGCCCCGTCAAAGCAACCGGCACACTGGAGCAATGCAGAATCTTTGCTCTTAACGATCTCCAGCCACACCCCTACAGCTATTCCCACGCCACCCCATCATCCCTTCCCCCCCGGTTCCACATCGAACACCATCCTGGCCAGGGCTATCGAGCCCACTTCAATCCGCTAACCCCAGGTCCTACTCCTGAATCTGGCAACACCACCCTTTCCATCCTCCCCACCCATTACAGCGAGTACTTCCCCACAGCCGAGTTAGCGCTCAAGGCTCATCTTTCCGAGTACATCGAGGACCTGGTCCAATTCCAGGCATTCCAAACCTTGCTCGCGCTGGCTCAACGGTTTGATGGCGAGGCTGTGATCAATGCTTTCGAGCTGCTCAAGCAAATCAATCCCGACGAGGATTACTATCTGGATGCGGCAGCCGGTCGGGTAGAGCCGGTCTCTGAGCTTTGATCTCTGCGCTGTAATTGCTGCGTTATGGGGGTATCGATCAAGCTATCAGCGATTCCCCTGCATCTACCGACTCCTTTCTCTAAGTCATTCACTTATTCGCTTCATCCCCCTCATTCATATCTATTGGCACCCATCATGTCCTCCTCTACACCTACTCCTTCTCCCGCTCCTTCTGTCCCCTCCACTCCTATCCCCTCTCCACCTTCCATCACGATCCCAATCAACATGGAAGAGTCCGAGATCCAGCTTCAGCTCATCCTCATGACCCTGGTTCACACGTACGGCCTAACCAGTGTCCTCGAAGCTCTCAATAACGGGATGTTCAAATATTTTGAAGATATTCGAGAAGATAACAGCGAAATCCTAACGCCGATCCTAGAAGCCCTCGGCACGGCTCACACCGTCTCCAAATACGTCTGGCATAAGCCGAGTCTGTGATGAAAGATCAGGGATAGGGATTAGTGCCTGGACGATTCTTATCATGATAAGAATCGTGGTCTTGCTCTGAGGACAAACCTTATCGTGATGAGGTTTGTCCTTTGCTCTGGCTTAACGTCGTTATCATGATTACGACGTTGTAAGTCTGAACGTTGATCTTGCTCTGAGGACAACCATAGTCATGACTATGGTTGTCCTGGCTTTCTCTCGATGGGCTCACTATTGTGATCGAGGCTTTAGGATTGCTTACCCAGGCTGGGCGATCGCAACAGGGGTACAGGAAGAGAATCAAAGTTATCACGATAACTTTGATTTACCAGAAAGAAGAGGTTTCCTCGATACCATCCAAACCTCCTGACTTCACTCCTACCCCTTAGCCACCAGAGACGCTTTCAAATCCCTAACCAGTCGCTCAAAGGTCTTCTGATACGCATCATGATCCTTCCATTGGCAAAAGTCACCAATATTTCGAGTGTTCTTGATCAGTCTTGTCCACCCGTCACCCGAGTCCATCACAGCGTTATCCAGACGAACCGGAAACAGAACAACCTGGTTATTGCGATCGCGTTCTTTCTCTAGGGCTGTTTCGACTTCCTGTTCTACCCATTGGCTGTTGACCGAACTCTCTGAGAGGATGAGTAAGAGTCTGTCATAGCGACGAATAGCTTCATCAATACCCACCCGGATCTTAGCCCCGATCGGTAAATCTTCAGGCGCATACCAACAGCGAACACCTTTGTTCTGAAGATCGGCGTAGAGTCGTTCGGCAAATTCCTGGTCTTTACTGGAATAGCTGATGAAACAGGAATAAAACTGAAGCGGTTGATTGAAGAGCGAGGGGATGTAGTCGATGTAGGTATCGGGCAGTCCTACACCTCGAAGGAATGATAGGGGTAAGGGACCAGACTGGGTTAGTGTGCGATGGTCAACGAAGCTGGGGCCATGGTGAATACACGCTTCCAGGCCTTGGACATTGCTTAAATCGAGATTAACTAGAACAGTACCACCAAGGTCGGTTTTACTGAGGTCAGCACCAGCGAGGTTGGCACCAGTGAGGTTGGTATTAATGAGATTGGCATTAATAATGCAGGCATTAATGAGGTTGGCAGCACTGAGGTTGGCATTAATGAGGTTAGCCTTACTGAGGTCGGTATTGTTAATGTAGGCACTACCGAGGTCGGCCCCCCTGAGGTCGGCATTAATGAGGTCGGTACCACGGAGGTCGGCCCCCCTGAAGTCAGGAATAATGCCAAAGCTTTCCTTACGCCAACGATTCCAGACTTCACCCCCCTGCTTCAGTATCTTCAGGTGCTTTTCGTTGGCCACGCTGCTCCCCTCCTTTCCTCGATCGCTCACGCTACAGTAGCGTGAGCGATCCTAGGCCTGCCTATTTGTCTTAAGGCTAAATTTATAAGCTACGGCTCTATGGCAATAGTACTTTCCGGTGTGAGTACATGGGCACCTTTAGAACAACTAAGGTTTCTAGGTGGTCAAACCAAGACGATGTAACTGCCTGTAGTACTCTATAGGCTACGGTTTTGGGTGTTGGTTTGAGGTGGGTTGCGATCTCAAATTCTAAAAGGCCTTGAATCACTGCGCACAGTGCAACTACTCAAACCGGATTGTAACGGTTTGGGTCAGCGGTTGCTGCTATCTGTACATCCCATCCGAATAACCTTAGTTAATCCGCTGCACCCGAATTGTTAGACGTCTTGTCAGTAACATTTGGAAATACATAAATTTTCTTTTTATGGAGCTAAAACTCCATTGCTGCAAAATGCTCCTGCACTGTTCTATGAATGAATCGAAAACGACCACCCACGCGTTGTAATAATAAAAAATCAGAGCAAATAACAAGAAACTTCGCGTAATTCCAAGGGGCATCACCACTCGTATATAGTGAAAACCTTAATATACAATGCCTTAAGCCAACTCCTAATCCACTAAACAAGCTAAAAAGAAGTCCACTACTAAGTCCTAAAATTACTATATTTTGATCATTGAATCCAACTAAAAGCCCGCATAAAAACCCGGTCAAGAACTGAACTAAACTAAACTTAAAGGAATGCCAGATCCCTTGATTGATAAACTTCTTCTCTTCAATTTCAGTTCCACTAAACCCGAAAAAAAGTGCTCCTATAATTCCCACAAGTATACCAAAACTGAGACCAGACTTTACACCTACCAATAAGCTTGATACTAATGGCTCTAACACTGATTCGAAATCTATTTGGATTGACAAGCCAAATTTAAGGCTATTAATCAATCCGAATATACAACTACCTAGCACTCCCCAAAAGAGGCCAAAAAATAATCCAACAACAGTAAAAAAAATAAATCCAAGCCATCCATCTTTCCAAGACCAAGTTAATTTTTCTACAAGTGAAATATCTGTTAGACCCCATGCAGAATAAATAAGTGCTGTTGGCAAACCTTGAATTATCACAAAAATCGGGCTAAAAATAATGCCAAGTACGTTAAAAAGAGGCCAACCAAAAAGCACCAAAAATGTCATATAGGTGATCAATTCATACCTAAACTTTGACAATATATTTAGGACTATATCAAGATATTTATATAAAACATATAAATAGCGATACATCGGTAACTCATGACTCAAGAAATAGGACTTATAAGTTTTCGAGGATAATTCTTGCACTCTACTTGGCTGTATTTTTTCTACTAAAAAATCACTTTCATCAGCTATATATTTAGATAAGTAGGCTAACCAGAAATACATTTTTTCTTCTGGATATTCGCCTAATCTTTCAATTTTTTTCTGTAACTTAACCCTTTCTTTTATACTTAGCTTCTCACTATTCTTCTCCTCTATTGCTCGTGTTCTTTTATCTTTTAAATCCTTAAATCTTGACTTTATGTAAAGATCAATTAATAAGGATTTTGCATCGTCTGTATCATATAAATTTTGAAGTTTTTCAGGGGTTTTTAGGTGCCTGTCAACTATGGATACAATACTTAAAAAAAGAGGAGACCTTAATAAATTTATGTTGTGCAGTATGAGAGGGCATAGATGTGCACTTCCAGTAGACTTTAAATAATATTCAATCTGTTGAGATGTTAGCTCTTTGAGATAAACAGCACCGTTTATTTGAAGTTTAGGAAGATTTTGGTATTCTTCAAATCGGCTACATATTACTAATTGACTTGGACTATAGCCCTCAACGTTACCACGAATCCAGGAATTAAGTTCTTTTACACAATTGTGTTGGTATTCGCTCCTAACTTCATCAAGCCCATCCATTAGTATCAGAAGCTTTTGTTCTCCTAGCCATTTTTGAGATAGTTTGGTTGAAATGCCATAGTTTACTTTGAGTTCTTCAGCCAGCCATTTTGGAATGGATTGCTGACTACTTGTCCAAGAAGAAAGGTTTACTAAAACAGGTATTAGCTCATTCGGGCTTTGAGCTTGGATGAACAATGTTTTAGCTAGATTTAACATTGTAGTGGTTTTGCCGGAACCAGGTTGGCCCAGGATTAGAAGACGTCCTTGTATGTCTGGGTAGTTGAAAACCTGCTGAATAGTAGTTTCAGGAGATAGCTTTTCATGAACCTGATTCTCCCCTTTCACATAGTCATCCGATGGACGCTTAACTTGCTCAGATTGCTTTTCTTTACTGAGGTTAATAAAAATATGATTGTGGAGAGATTGCCTGAGGCGACTCTCAATTTCTGCTCCTACTTGCTGAAGTAAAGTTTTCTCGTTGCGAGGGCGTGATGAAGAGTCGATGGACTGCAAAACGACTTGAATATCTCCTTCAACATAGAGACCTTGATTGTGGATCTCATGATAATCTCCACCATCTGTTCCAATGTTAGGACGGCTCATCAGTTAGTAACCTTTTTTGTTAGCTCTCCAATCCTCAATCGCTGCGATTACAAAATTAGCTGCTGGATGGTCTAGTAGCGAACTCAAGGCAGACGTACCTCCTGCTTGCAAAGCACTGATCAATCTACTTTGCCAATTAGGATCTGCCTCAATCTGTTTGATCGTTTCTGCGGCAATCTGGATTTTACCCGTGCTAGTAGTAGGGCTGTAATTTTCCTCTAGCCTCACTAGCATGGCTTGAATTTCTCTTGCGACTACTACTAGATTTTGTCTTGCTTCAAAAGAGTTATAGTAACTCCCCTCAACATAAGTTCCCTTGTTATGGACTTCGCGGTAATCTCCACCTTCAGTATAGATTGATCGAAAGCCTGAATTCTCTACCATTGAGTTTTGCCTATTGCCACTACTTTAAGAATTCTCACCCAGATTGGGATTTTCCGGATTTTTCGATTCATGCAGGCTAATTTAATGTTGAAGAAGCGCGTCTAACGTTGAGCTGAGCGGCGGTCAGTATTTTTGCATTAATGTCTGAACTTTAGATCCGTCCGCTCCTGCGTAGGGTTAGGCGTCTAGATCTTAGTATTCGTTTCACGAACTCTCAGCACAGGCAGTAGGCTCAGAATCTTTCCAAGGAAACTTCTGTACACTTGCCGTGTCTCTTCGGGAGTAATGAAGTCCCCCAATATGAGCATTTCAAACGGTTGCCCCAACTCTTCAACGATGATCCCAGTGGATGTATAGCCGTTTTTCTCATAGAACCTTTTTCGTTTCACTCGCTGCACATTGTTATCGGCCTGCTCGTCAATCTGTTCGACATTTAATACAATCCGTTTGTCTGGATGGTCTTCTCTCAACGCTGTTAAGACCTTGGTTCCATAGCCCCCAGATCGGTAGGAAGCATCAATGGCGAGATAGATGACTAAGAGAATGTCCCTATATTCAACTGTGTAGAGTAGACCGATCCATGATTCATTGTGATAGAGCGAGTTGAAAGCAACATTGCTTTGCTTCGCTTTACGTCGAAGGAACCATAATGGAGCCCGTTCATTTTTTGGAAACGCTTCCTTGTATAGTGATTCGACCTTAGTGGAGTTCTCTTTATCAATTGCTGCTGGTACGAAATCGATACTCATAATCGTCTCATTCCGTTTAAGCCGTCTAACTATATATTCAGTGTCAGATCTGGTGGATAAGATCCGCACTTTTGGATCTTATACGTCACTTTTGGGTAATAACACCCTAATTTACAGAACTTACACGTCACTTCTGACGTATAACTCCGGGAAATCGGGGTGTTATATATCACTTTTGATGGTTAAGCATGCTAAATAGGGTGCTTATATGTCATTTATGACGCATAAGCAGGTTCAGATGGGAGTTATACGTCACTTGCCAGGCCACCATACAAACCGACACGCTTACTCAATCAAGTTCGAGAAGTCGCTTGGCTAACATATCGATTTGGGTGATTAGGCAGGAGACTTCTGCATGATGCTTAGAGCCCTTATACCGTGACATAGCTGCTATGGTCGCAGCCAATCAATCCTCGATAGACAAACCCGAATCATTGCCAGGAGATAACTTCAGCCTAATGAAGAGACTTTGTGGCCGCAGCTTAAGGCTATGTCTGAAGCTGACTTCCTTGATTTCTGAAGGTTATAGCAAATAACCTATGGAAGCTATGGTTACTCGTTCCTTCCAGATTAGGAGACAAACTAGCCAACCAAACGGTAGTAAGTAGCCCGACTGATACCCACCCGCTTGCAAATCTCCGTAATAGGCATTTTCCCCTCATCAGCCAACCGCTTAGCCTCTAACTCCTGACCTTTGGTAACCGTTTTCTTACGGCCACCTTTACGCCCACGGGCACGAGCAGCTTTCAAACCTGCCTCAGTACGTTCCTTAATGATGTCCCGTTCTAGCTCAGCAATACTGGCCATGGTGCGAAAGAAGAACTTGCCCATGGCGGTTGAGGTATCGATCTGGTCTTGAATGGAGCGCAATTCTACACCTTTGAACTCCAGGAATTCTGATACCTCAATCAGATGCTTGGTACTCCTGCCAGCCCGGTCCAGTTTCCATATCACCAGGACATCACCTTTACGTAGCTGATCAAGGCATTTGTCCCATTCCGGTCGGGATGATTTTGCACCAGACACACCCTCATCAGTGAAGATGCGATCGCAACCATCAGATTTGAGAGCATCCAGTTGTAAATCTAAGGTTTGGTCATAAGTCGATACGCGAGCATAACCGATTTTCATAGAACTTTGTCTCAGAACTCGTCTGTATAGCTTAATTATGACGCATAGATTTTGAGACAAGTTAAGAGACAGGTGAAGCTTATGTTTACCGTTGGTGCAAAGCACTCGTCAGAAGTGTTTGGCAAACGGGCGTTTGTGAAACAGTCAGTGATGTACGTATCTAGCAACTCCGGGGTGAGGTCATCTAGTTTTATCCCGAGGTCACTGGCGATGTCTTTAAGTGCAGACAGGGCATCTTTGAGAATTGGAGCAAACATTCTTACCTTGAAATGAACGGTCTCATTTTGATTGTCCTAGAGCTATTTTGCAAAAGGCAATAGGATAAGAAAGATAAAAGGCTACTGAAGATAGCCTGGGGGAGCACTTACAACTCGAAAACCGAAAGAGTTGCCGCAGTCGTTGAGATAACTAACGAAGCGACGGGCGGAACGGCAATCATTTGGATTGAGTGCCCAGGTGCCGCCGCGCATGATTCGATAGGAGGAATCATTGTCACTTATCCATGCACTGCCATCATTAGGGGCTCCTTTATAGTTTTGATGCCGATGATCTAAGCACCATTCCCAGACGTTCCCGTGCATGTCATAAAGACCAAAGGAATTGGGAAGATAACTGCCTACTGGACTTAGTGCCCCTTCAGTGCACCCGAAATTAGCTTGCTCCGATGTGAGATCATCTCCAAAGAAATAAGGGGTAGTTGTCCCAGCCCGACAGGCATATTCCCATTCAGCCTCACTGGGCAGTCTAAAGGCTATTCCTGTATTCTGAGAAGCCTTTTCACAAAATGCTATCGCATCGCTCCAACTCACTTGCTCAATAGGGTTGCTAGCTCCTGAAAAATGGTTTGGATTCTTGCCCATTACTGCTTCATATTGAGCCTTGGTAACCGGATATTTCCCCATCCAAATTTCAGGCACTGTTACTTTATGCTGTGGCTTTTCATCCATACGTCCTTCCTGTTCAGATGAGCCCATCAGGAACTTACCACTGGGAATATACACCAGCTCTAGAGTGACACCATTACCCAGGTCTATAGCCTTTGTCTCTATCGGAGGTCGAGAGGATTCTGGAGTTGATGGTTCAGAAGGTTTAGGCAAATCATTGCGAATCGTTCCACCAACCTGATTGCCCAATACCGTTTCAGCAAATCCGCCTGCAAATTGAGCACCCCGTAAATCGTATTTTGGACCTTCCTGAATAATGACTACCGGCTCTTCCCCTTTTTGGGTCTCTTTGGAAGACTCCTCAGGTATAGGCGTCTGTAGTACAGTCGGAGGACCTTCCTGGATAACAGTGTTAGAACCATCAGAGCCCTGGCCAGAATTATCGCCAGGAAAGTGATAATCAACGGACTGTACTAACTGCTCAAAGCCATCAGGTTCAAATAGGTCGACCCATTGATAATCCCTAAGATTGATACCGTACTCCTCTTGACGTAGGTCCGGTATGTTGCAGTCATCCAAACGAACCGGGACTAGATAAATCTTGCCTGGTGGTCTCCTGGCACACTGGTTCAATGCCATTCTGAACTCTTGCTGGACGTAGCCCTGCTTCTCGACTGAATGCTTGGATAAGCAGGCAATGAAGATGTCACTATTCCTAATGGCTTTAGGGATTTCAGCGCGCCAAGTCTGACCAGCTAGCAAGTCCTTCTTGTCCAGCCAAGGGGTATACCCTCTACGTTTGAGGCGCTCGTACAGCTCCACCACTTCAGCTTTATCCTCTTTGGCATGGGCCAAAAAAATCCGAACCATCGACTACAATAGGACTCACAACACGCATCACACTTTGAAAGCGACTCGGACCGCCAAGTTAGAGTCGCTTTCTGCATCTATAGCTATTAAAGCCGGTTTGCTTGATGGATGTCAGGAATCTAAACCTGGGCACTGTAGGTATAGATGGCAGACAACCTGCCACTATTAAATTTCTTATAAAAAGCAGCCCCTGGTGCTCAGTGCATCTGGGGTTATTTGATGCAAGCCTCAACGTCTACGGAATCCCGATAAACCAGCTGTATACTCCTGATAGCGCGGTTAACCGTTATCCCCATGAGTAGACCTGCCACTGGCCGAACCACCAAGCTTGTTAGAGTACCGATTCGCTTTGAGCCTCAGAATGAGCAGGGGCAGCAAGTACGGCAGGGGCAGCAGGGATAGGCGTGATGCTGGGGAGTAGTGTGGGATTGATGTTGGGGGCTGTGATGCCAGGGAATGGGGTGGCGGTTGCGATCGCACTGCTTTTAGCCTCGACTGA
Organism: Cyanobacteria bacterium P01_H01_bin.105; assembly: GCA_039178155.1. Lineage (GTDB taxonomy): Bacteria > Cyanobacteriota > Cyanobacteriia > Phormidesmidales > Phormidesmidaceae > Leptothoe. The sequence goes on along the minus strand of JBCDFI010000012.1, from coordinate 1,030 downwards.
GCAATCCGAATCTGATCCGGTGTCCAGGCTGCTGAATCAACTGGAGCAGCTAATGTCTCCCAGGGCATGGGCCGTGCTCTTTATAGGGGTTTTCGCTCTTCTATTTCTTCTCAATATTGGGGACCAGTTATCGGGGATTCTCAGTTGGTTGGGTGTCCCCAGTCCATTGCAGCGATCGCAACCCTCTATAGATCAGTTAGAGCGCACCCGCCAACAGCTACTGGGAATCGTCAAAAAGGAGGTGGATCGTCGTTTAGCTACGTCTTTGCATAATCTGGTTAAGTTGGATCTCTACATGGAAGACCAGCGGCAACGGGTAGGGAGCCTTAAATTGGAGTTGGTCCCCGAAGATCCCCCCAAAGACACTGAACCCAGCTTTCGGGCCATCAATCGAGTACTACACCCAAAAGGAAATAGGCCATCGCTGAACTTGAAGCTCACCCAGAAAATCATTGAGGTCTTTGAACGTCAGGGTATTCAGGGGAAGCTCCTGATCCTGGGAGAACCAGGTTCTGGAAAGACAACCGAACTGCTACAGCTGGCCAAGGATCTGGTTGCTCGGATGGAAGAGAATGGCCAGCATCCAGTACCTGTGATCCTGGAGCTATCGAGCTGGGATGGGGAGTCCATTGAAGGATGGGTAGCCAAGCAACTCAATAAGCTATACAACCTGTCGGTAGATATCACACAACAATGGTTAGCAGATAATCAAATACTGCTTTTGCTCGATGGCTTAGATGAGCTAGGGCTGACAAAACAAAGGCAATGTATTGAGAAGGTTAATCAGTTTTCGGAAACAACTCGTACATCAGAGTTGGTAATTTGTTGTCGTCGAGAGGAGTATGAAGCGGGTGAAATTAGGTTAGATGAACTAAATGGAGCTGTTTATCTAGGGTTTGCTGAAAAAATCAATATGGATAGATCCCATAGGCTCAATCAGCGAAACACAAGTTATCGCATTCGATAAAGGCATGAGCGATATAGTTCCAGGTATCATTTGCCTTCTGTAACCAGGACTTGATAGCCCAGT
>JBCDFI010000011.1:0-25492 GCA_039178155.1 Cyanobacteria bacterium P01_H01_bin.105 | reverse complement strand
AGATTGGAGTAGCGTTCATACAGCAGCTTGCTCAGCAAGGAGAGCGGTTGACGAGATATTGAGTAGCTGAATCGCCTTTAATAATCTTGGATACCATACCAGCGGGACAACAATTGTTCGTCCTGATGCACAGATTATCTACAAGTTGTGAAAAACCATGCCTGAACAATTAACATTACGCGCTCTAGAAAAGACAGATCTAGAATTTATTCATAAATTAAACAATAATCGGAACATAATGGCCTACTGGTTTGAGGAGCCATATGAATCATTTGATGAATTGGAAGACTTATACAAAAAGCATATTCACGATAATACAGAACGACGCTTTATTGCTGAAGATAGCGACGGCAACTCCATAGGACTTGTAGAACTCCTGGAAATTGACTACATCCATAGAACATCAGAGTTTGCAATCATTATTTCACCGGGTTATCAAGGCAAAGGGTTTGCAAGATCTTTGATTGCCCAGGCCTTAGATTATGCTTTCTCGATTCTCAACCTTAATAAGGTATACCTTCTTGTTGCAGTGGAAAATGAAAAAGCAATTTATCTCTATAATCAGTCAGGATTTACTGAAGAAGGTCGCTTGATCCAAGAAGTTTTTACAGGTGGAAAATATCGAGATGTTATCCGGATGTATATTTTGCAAGGCACATTTTTTAGTGCTCGGTAGTGCAACATAAACGTTCTTTCTAGACGGGTAAACTAGGATCGAGAAAGCCAAAATGGGTAGCGGTCAAATCACCAATGGTAACATTTTCTAATACGACTGAGGTGCTTGCATCAATCACAATGGCGGCATTACTCCCCCACTGTTGCAGTAAAGGTTGAATTTCACTGAAGGCAGATATTCCTAAATCTAGGAATATCAACCGATCGGCGGTAATTTCAAAGTCTTTTACAAAATCATTGCCAGCTGTAATAACAAACTGATCGTCTCCACCATTGCCGACATAGAAATCATCATCTTCCTGTCCCCAGAGAATGTCATCACCGGCACCGCCAAAGAGATCATCCTGGCCTAGCGCGCCCAACAGCAAATCATTATCTGGCGTGCCATAAACTTGTAAATCAGGATCATCAAAGTGGAAAGAGCTGGCACTGAGATGATTGATATCGATATTTTCCAGCACCACTGAGGTGTCTGCATCGATCACAATGGCGGCATTATTTCCCCATTGTTGTAGCAAGGGCTGAACGTCACTGAAAGAAGAAAATCCCAGTGTCTCTGAGAACACTAAGGTGTCAGCACCTACCTCAAAATCTTTAACAAAGTCGTTGCCAGCCGTGAAGACAAATTGATCGTTGCCAGCACCACCGACATAAAAATCATCGCCACCAAACCCCCAGAGAATATCATTGCCCGCATTGCCAAAGAGATCGTCTTGGCCTTGGGCACCAAACAACTGTTGATCATTGCTGGGAGTACCGTCAATACTTAAACCTGCATACTCCTGAAACACTCTGCCAGTCGGTCGAATTAGACCATCGTCATTGAACAAACCATATTGATTTGTATTCCCAGAACTGGCTGGATCGTCAAACGGACGGTATGCGATCGCAACCTCCACATCATCCCAACCTTGAATTAACTCAAGCGCTGTTTCCATATAGTCGACCCGCAGCTCAGGCGACACATCTCCCCAGCCATTGCCAATGCGCCAGCCAAACTCCGTAATCCAAAGGGGCTGAGTGACCAAGGCCTGCAGTTGTTCCATGCCATATTGAAACGACCACAGCTGATCCAGGGTGGGCTGAGCAGTGGGAGCAAAGGCTGTATCCGGTGCCCAGGGAATCCCAGTAGAATCATTGGGACGGGTGTAGGGATGAACCGCCAGACCATCAAACATGCCCCCAGCAGCGAGTAACGCCTGGACATACTGGAAATCAGTACCCGCTACCGAGCCACCCAATACGGTGACATCTGTATTGGCAGCGTTAGCCGCATTGTGAAGAGCATTGTAGGCGGCATTCAGCAAGGCGGCATAGTCACTGGCAAAACCGGTATCGATCAGAGCATAGGCTGTTTGGCCATTGACATCCCGGAGATCTGTGGCAGGGTCAGCGCTACCCCAAAACTCAAACACATTGGGTTCATTCCAAATTTCCCAAGCCGTAATGTTGTCGCGGACACTGGACAATTGGTCGTAGAAGTAGGCAACCGCATTTGCAAAATCATTCACATCGGCTGGCGGGTGCCAAATATCATCGATGGGGTTGGGTCGCGCCCATTCAGGAGTTTGGGCAAATAACATCACAACCTGGACCCCATTGTCCTCAGCATACTGGATAGCATCACGGACGTCATTGATGTAGTTGTTATTCCACTGACTTTCAACAGGTTCTAGCTCATTCCAATCCCCTGGAAATCGAATCACATCCGAGCCTAAGCGAATGGCTTCATCAATGTAGTTTTTGAAGGTTTCAGCCCGAGATAAATTGTCATTAAGATGGGAGGGCCCATCCGTAAACAACAGGTGAACCCCATACAAAGTATCGCTTGCCATGGCAATTTTACACTCCAAAAACCAATGGGTAGAACAATCTCAGTAATTTAATCTGTAATTCAACTAATGATAAGTAGCCAGATCAGGTACATTGCAACGCACCATTTTCAACTGCAGTTATTTATCCCAATTATCATGGGGGATTATCGCGGTCCCTCATGCTTAGTCCGATGGCATAGGTGATGATTCATCACCTCAGGTCAAACCAACCCACTCACGAATGAGGGCTAGATCGCAGTATTCCTCCAGCAAATCGGCCATCTGGTCGTAGAGCTGAAACTGTTGCTGTTGCCAAGATATGGTGCCAGGTCGATAGTTTTGCACATGCGCTAGTTGAGCTAGGGCCTGACGCATGGAAGTGGATTCAAACAATCCGTGGAGGTAAGTGCCCCATACGTGGCTTTGGGTTGTCTCCCAGGTATGGATGCAGTGGTTGCCCTCAGGTCGCTGTATTCCTTGCACTTCAATCTCTAGCAAGGGTTGCACCGAAATATCAGTGGTAACGGTCTGGCCCATGTGGATTTCGTAGGCTTGCCAGGTGTCTGTGCTGTTGTTATGGGTTGCGATCGCACTCACCTGCCGCACTTCTTTATAGTTAATAAATTCCGTAACAATGGGTAACAGCCCCAACCCTGGCACTTCCCCTGCTAGGCCCGCATAGCCATTTGGGTCCGAGAGAGATTGACCCAACATTTGATAACCGCCACAGATACCCACAATCGGCACACCTCTTTCAGCCGCCCTCTGAATGGCTGCTACCAAGCCGGTTTGCTGTAGCCACTCCAGATCCTGAAGCGTGTTTTTACTACCCGGCAGAATAATCGCCTGCGCATCTTCCAGTTCCTCGGGGGTAGTCACCCAGCAAGTCCGAATCCCCGTATCCAGCTGCCAGGGTTGACTATCCTGGGAGTTTGATACCCGAGGAAATCGAATCCAGGCAAATTTGGCCCCGCTCCCTGATTCCTCCGCTTCCTTACATAGGCTGTCCTCACTCTCCGGCTGCAGATGGCCACGGTAGGGCAACGTGCCCAGGTAGGGAAAATCTGGTAGGTGCTTAATAAAGTGCTCCCCCGCCGTATCAAACAAACTCAGATCGCCGCGAAACTTATTAACAATAAACCCCAAGCCCAGAGACTTTGCCGGTTCAGGTATCAACGTATGGGTGCCAATGATTTGCGAGAAAATGCCTCCCCGCTCAATATCCCCCACCAGCAGCCAGCGCCCCTGCAGATATTGGATGGGCCGCAGGTTCACAATGTCCCGATGCATTAGGTTCAGCTCCACCGGGCTCCCCGCCCCTTCTAGCAGCAAAACATCGCAGAGATCGCGCCAAGATTCCAGCGTCTGCTCCACCACCTGCCAGATATCCTCGATGTGCTGGTAATAGTCTCCGGCGCGAATATGCTGTTTCGGCTGCCCCAGCAACACCAGCTGAGACGTGCCATTGCCCGACGGCTTCAGCAACACCGGATTGTGCTCTGCCACCGGACGTACTCCGCAGGCCGCCGCTTGAGCCGCCTGGGCTCGACCAATTTCCCCCCCCTCCAGGGTGACGTAGGAATTATTGGACATATTCTGTGCCTTAAAGGGCACCACATTTACCCCCTGCCGCCGCAGCCAAGCTCCGAGGGCTGTAACAATCCAGCTTTTACCAGCATTGGACGAGGTACCGAGGACAGCGAGTGCTTTCATGGTGTTGGGTGGGCGCAGAGGTTTAGGGGCTTTATGGTAACCGAGTAGGGTACACCAACGACGATGACTGATTTCACAGCTAGCTATGCAGCCATTGTTCTCCTCAGCGCGGCCAGCCTGGACTTTGTGGTGGGTGACCCGTGGCACTGGCCTCACCCGGTGCAGGGAATGGGGTGGCTGATTCAGCACTATACCAAGCTGGTTTTTAAGACTAAACAATCGGCAACTGTTATGAAAGCCATAGGGGTGTTTCTGACCGTGCTGTTAGTGGGGGGCAGTGCTGCCGTCGGCTGGGGAATAGTTGCTCTCACTAGGTGGCTAAATCCCTGGCTGGGTATTGGTTTAGAAGTTATTCTAGTAGCCTCCTGTTTTGCTGGACGCAGTTTACGGGATGCTGCAGACGATGTGCTCGCACCATTACTACAGGAGGATTTGGCAGAAGCTCGCCAGCGTCTAAGCTGCTATGTCGGTCGCGATACCCAGAATCTGGACAAACCCGAAATCCTCAGAGCCGTGTTTGAAACCGTGGCTGAGAATAGCGTCGATGGCATTATGGGGCCTTTGTTCTATGCCCTAGTCGGAGCGGCCACGCCCCTGGGTAGTGCATCCCTGGCTCTGGCCTACAAAGCCGCCAGCACCCTGGATTCCATGGTGGGTTATCGCGCAGCCCCTTACACCGATATCGGCTGGTTCAGCGCCCAGTTTGAGGATAGATTAACCTGGCTACCCTGTCGGCTGACGGTGCTCACCCTGGCTTTGATTTCTGGACAGCCCCGTCGGGTGATTGGCCTTTGCCAACGGGATGCTGACGCCGATCCGAGCCCCAATTCTGGTTGGAGTGAATGTGCCTATGCGGCGAGCTTAGGGGTGCAGGTAGGCGGAGAAAACGTCTATAAAGGCGTCGTCAAAGTGAAACCGCTGATGGGCGATGCGGTGAAGGAGATTACGCCTGAGGTGATTCGGGATTGTTTGCAGTTAAATCGATTTTGTTTCTTGCTCTGGCTGGGGTTAGGGATGGGAATATTGCTAACTTTGTAGAAAGGAAAGATGCGTTACGCTGCGCTAACAACATCCTACGATGGGTTCACTCTTTGGGAAATGAATGACTGTTTATCACTCTCTCTCTGGTTCAAATCGTCCTACCCATGGGGGAAATCGTAATTGGGCGGCCCAATATGCCCAGTGTGAACCAGAAGCAATTGTAGATTTTTCGGCCAGCATTAATCCATTGGGGCCACCGCCGTCTGTGCTAACGGCGCTGACGGACAGTCTTTATAGTCTCAAGGCGTATCCTGATCCTAATTATGATCGGCTGCGATCGACCCTTAGCGATTTTCACGGCTTGTCGATAGACTGGATTTTGCCAGGTAATGGAGCGGCAGAACTGCTCACCTGGATCGGCAGGGAGCTGGCCCAGCTGAATACAGTGCATCTCGTGACGCCCACATTTGCCGATTACCAACGGGCGCTCACGGCATTTGACGCGAAGGTTATCCATTGGCCGATGGCGTTACCCACCTGTTCTTTACCGTTGGTGGCGGCTATGGGGAAATCTCAGTCCAAAGCCTGTGGGCTGTTGCTCAACAATCCCCATAATCCAACGGGTACGCTCATCCAGCGTGAGGAGATTTTGCCCTACCTGGAACAGTTTGGGCTAGTGGTGGTAGATGAAGCGTTTATGGACTTTCTGCCAGCCCATCAGCAACAGAGTTTATTGGATGTGGTGCTGGATTATCCTAATCTGATTGTGTTGCGATCGCTAACCAAATTTTACAGTCTGCCGGGTCTACGGCTGGGCTATGCTGTGGGCCATCCTGACTATCTAAAACGTTGGCAACGGTGGCGCGATCCGTGGCCAGTGAATACCTTGGCGGAAGTGGCTGCGATCGCAGCCCTCAAAGACCGTCCGTTCCAACAAAAAACCTGGGACTGGCTCCCCCCTAGCCGCGATGCCCTTCTAGCAGGAATCAACCAACTACCGAGACTCAGCCCCCTACCCGGTGCTGCCAATTTTCTCCTAGTTAAAACAGATATCCCCAGCACCCAACTCCAGCGAGACTTACTCAAATCCCAACAAATTCTGATTCGCGACTGCCTTAGTTTTCCAGAACTGGGAGAGAATTATTTCCGCGTTGCCGTCCGTCTCCCAAAAGAGAACGATCAACTATTAGCCGCTCTTGCCCAAGCAACGTCCACACTTTAATCTTTGGTACGTTACACCCTATTTTCTCCTTTATCCTGCCGCCCTCATCCTTTCCCCATGCACCCCATCACCGCTGAAAGTTTTGCCATCATTGATCGAGAAGTGGGTGTTCATTCCCATCCACCTGAAGAATATGCCATCATCCGGCGGGCCATTCATGCCACGGCAGATTTTGAGCTGTTGAATTTGTTTGAGTTTAGTCAGGGTGCGATCGCAGCTGGCATCACAGCCCTACAGCACCGAGAACCAGTGATCGTAGATGTACGCATGGTACAAATGGGCATTGCCAGCGTCCTCAAGGGTCTGGGATACGAGCAGATAGCCTGTGCCCTAGATTATGCTCCAGCTCAGGACGCGCCCCTGCCGTCGGGTACGACACGCACCGCCGCAGGTATGGTGGCTCTGACAGAACAATATTCCACCGGCATTTTTGTAGTGGGTAATGCTCCTACAGCGTTATTGGCCCTGGTGGAGAAAATTCGATTGGGAAAGGTGAAACCGGCTTTGGTAATTGGCGTACCCGTTGGATTTGTCGCTGTTGAAGAAGCAAAACAGGCATTGGCGAAGGTGAAGGTGCCTCAGATTTTGGTAAAAGGACGGAAGGGTGGTTCCCCCGTTGCCGCAGCCATTGTCAATGCCCTCGCCCGTTTATCTAAAGCCGATTAAATATAGGTTCAATGCAAATATCCAACAGGAAAATTACGCTAGAATAAAAACAAATGTACCATTAATTCCCATGGCGTTCCTATTTCCTGATAAGTACATTGATCCACTCACCGATTTTGGGTTTAAGCGCTTGTTTGGCACGGAACCCCATAAGGCGCTGCTGATCGATTTTCTAAATACGCTGCTGCCAGACCACCACGACATCCAGGATGTCACCTTCAAAAATCCTGAATCGTTTGGTAGAACCTGGGGTGACCGCAAAGCGATTTTTGATATCTATTGCCAGACCGATAGTGGTGAACGGTTTATTGTTGAAATTCAGAAAGCAAAACAGCAATTCTTTAAGGATAGAAGTGTTTACTATTCGACCTTTCCGATTCAGCAACAAGCCCGTGTGGGACCTTGGGACTATCAGCTGACTGCGGTATATATGGTGGGTGTTCTAGATTTCATTTTTGATGAGCATAAGCATGAGGACACATTAATCCACACGGTTGAATTAAAAAATCAGCATTGTGAAGTGTTCTACGATAAGCTCAAATTCATCTACATTGAGCTACCGAAGTTCACAAAGTCCCTGACAGAACTGACATCCCATACTGATAAGTGGTTGTTTGTGTTACGCCATTTAGCTCAGTTAGAGGAGCCTCCTACCAGCCTGCAGGAGGGTGTATTCAATCAGCTCTTTGAAGTGGCCAGAATTGCCAATTTTTCAGAGCGTGAACAGGATATGTATCAAGAGAGTTTAAAGATATACCGTGACAACTTTAACGTGACCAAAACGCTGATCGATGAAAGTTTGCAGGCGGGCATCGAACAGGGCATCGAACAGGGCATCGAACAGGGCATCGAACAGGGCGTCCAACAAGTAGCTAGACAGATGAAGGGGGCAGGCTTATCGACTCAGGATATTGCTCGATTTACCGGGTTGAGTGAGCAGGACATTGACAGGCTTTAGCGTCTGATGTGAGCAGCTCAACGAAAGTTTGCCTACGGGGGGGCATCGCTTTTGAGATAGGAGTGTAACTGAGTGTTTTGGGCAATGATGTGGCCTTTGCGATCGCACAAAACCGTCCCCACCTTCACCGACACATTGGCATACTTCTGAATATATGCCTGGGCGCGATCGCTCACTTGATGTGCCAACAACCCAAACACCGAATCCGCCAACTTTGCTTCTATCAGCCGCTCATGGGCGGCGGCCGCCGTAGGCGCAGCCAGCACCGCCTGCATCACCGCCAGACGATCCTCTGGTTCTGAAGTCTCCTCCACCTGCGCAATGGCCGCCGCCAATATTGGCAATTTACCATCCGCCACATGGCTAGACGTATTAAAAATGCCCCCCGCCAGCTTAATCAGCTTGCCATGATAGCCCAGTAACAAAACAGATTCTGCACCCCGCAATCCCGCTTCTACTAACATTGGCCCCAGCCAGTTGCCCGTCTGCACAATATGCGGCTCGGCAATTCCTAATCGGAGTGCCGTGCGCTGGCCATTGTAACCAATACAAAACACCAGATGCGATGTCATCTGAACAGCCTTTTGCAAACTCACCCGATACTCTGCTAACTGGTCAGTAGACGAATGGGGTTGAGAAATTCCGCTGGTGCCAACGAGAGCCAGACCGTCTAGAATGCCAAAGGCTTCATTGGAAGTACGCTGGGCTAAGCGACGCCCCTCTGGCAAAATGATGCGCACCGTGACCTGGTGCTGAGCTGGAATCAGGGGACGCACATTAGCATCGAATAGTTTACGGGCATAGGCATAGAAGGCGGGTTCGCCAGTGGCGGTGTGTCCTATGCCTTCGCCAGCTTCTAGAATTAAGTTGTCGTTGTTGTCCGTCTTTTCAAGGTGAACCCACGCCCAGATGGGTGTGTTGCGGGTTAGGTCAAGATTGTCGCCGGGGTCGCTGAGACAAATGCCGAGGGCGGTGGTGGAGTCGATATTGGCCACTTGTTGGATTGCGATCGCAGTCTTCCCTGGAGCCAGATCAATGTTGATGTCTATCTTGGGTCCGCTGTTAGAAACGTTTTCTCCCTTTCTATCTTGCTCAAGTAGATGAGTAAGGGCAGCTTTAGCCGCAGCAACAGCAAAGACTGGTAATGTGTAACCAGCTCGGGCCATGGTTTCTCCTGATATTGTATTTGATGATTTAGTTCTCAGGTATCCGGGCTCAAAAGCAAGGATTTGAACTGATTGGGGCTATTGATTGGGACTTTAAAGGTGTTGCTTGGGGTTCCTCCGAGTTCCCTTTTCGGAAGTAGTTTAATTATCTCTTTTGGCAGATTGGGGTTTCCCATGGGCAGGGCCGGAAGGCCGCCCTACAACCCAGCCTACTGAGTTATCCCTGATTGCATGAAGTTGGGGTTACGGCGGGGACGATTATGTATGTTTTGGTTTGTATGCTTAAAGGTTTTTCATTGCTGGATAAAGGGCGTGCAGGCAGAATTCAATGACCTCCTCTAAATTATGGGTTTGTTGAGGATAGACCAGTTTAGGACGGGCAATGACTAACAGTCTCACACCCAAGGCTTTCGCTGCTGCTAATTTTATGGGTACTCCGCCAGGGCCGCCGCTGGCTTTGGTTACTACTGTATCTACACCGAGTTTCTGCCAGAGGGTTTGTTCTGTTAGGGCGTCGATGGGGGCGCGATCGCAAATTAGCTGCTCTGGTGCAAACCCCATCTGGATGGCCTGAGCTTTAGCTGTTGGCAAGATTCTGGCCCAGAGGTAAGACCGCTGTTGCCAGGGCTGAAATCGGTGCAGTGCTTTGATACCCAGGGTGAGCAAGACGCAACGATTTTCTAAATATTGAGGTTGCAAGAGGGTCTCTAAATTAGTCACGGACTCCGCAGGGGGCTCCAGAGAATGGGCCTGTCGTTCAAACCGCAGGTAGGGTAAACCAAGAGTCATGGCCTGTTTAGAAATTTCGGTAGCAAAGGGATGGGACGCATCCACAATGGCACGAATGCCGTACTGCTGAACCAGGGCCTGCATACCGGCCAAATTCAACTTCCCTGGTTGTACCTGACCGGGCAGCCCCTGATACAGTCGGGCTGCCGTGGGGGACACCACCGTCACCAGCCACGGCAGCCCTGCCTGAGTTAGTCGCTGGGCGATGGTTCGACTTTCACTGGTGCCGCCAATCAGCCAGATGGTCACGCCTTGGCCAGGTGGGGCCGGAAAAGGTGGCTATGGTCTGGGCTGTAGAGCTGCGATCGCGCCTCTCGAGCAGCCAATGCCGGACTAATCAGATACATCACCGTGCGATCATGGCCTGCTTCTTTGGTCATGGTTGCCATGGTATCTAGCTGGCCCACATGAATCTCTTCATCGGGCCAGCCTAGACGATAGCAAAGGGCAATGGGGGTTTCTGGTGCATAATGGGCCAGCAGTTTGTCCTGGGCAGCGGTGACATGGCGAGCGCTGAGATAAAGACAGAGAGAGGCCCGATGGGCAGCCAGGGAGGCTAAGTCCTCATCACCTGGCACATTGGTGCGGCCCTGCACTCGGGTAAGAATAATACTTTGCACTAGCTCGGGCACCGTTAGCTCTACCTCCAGACGAGCTGCGGCTAGTTGAAACGCACTGACCCCCGGCACAATTTCAAACGGGATCTGATGCTTAAGTAAAAAGGCGGTGAGTTCATGCAGGGCACCGTACAGACAGGGATCGCCATCTTGTAATCGCACCACCCGCTGTCCCTGGGCCACCCGTTCTTGCAGCAGCGGCAACCAGGTTTCTAGGGTATGGGACCGGGTATCAATGGTTTCCGCTGACTGGCACCATTGCAGCATTTGTTCGGGAACTAGAGACCCTGTGTAAAAAACGGTATCTGCTGCCGTTAAAAGGTTCTGACCGCGAACGGTAATCAGGTCTGGGGCACCGGGACCGGCTCCGATAATATGAACTGGAAATTGTAAGGCGATGGGTTGGCTCATGGGCTAAATAACGTTTTCATTCTCCTTAGGCATTCCTCAGGCACTGGCGTATATGTTGGCTAATAAACAATCAGCCTGGCTATGGTTTGTTATGCAGTGGTGAGAGTTTTATTTTCCTTAAGTTACGACTGGAACCGACGTCTACTTATCAATTGTCAAACCATCGCAATATTTTGAATGATGGGGACTTAGGAACAGTGGTTAAGGTTTTAAGGAAAATTGGTAATATGACGCTTTGAGGGGACAAGGGACTGCTAATAAGCGTCCCTTGAGCGTTAATGTAACTTTTTTGGTGGGATACGAGTGATTTTTTATATAAATGGTACTACGGACAGCTTCCAGTAAGCTCCTTGGCTTTGGTCGTATGGGAAGGCCTACATAAAAATCATGAAACTCCTATGTAGCAATTATCACTAATTAGTTCATCTGAACTATTAAAGGTGCCTTCCTTAAGGCTTTCTGGATAACTCATAATTATATCGCTAGGCTAGGCATGAGGCAGTAATTTACGAACACACACAAGGATGTAGCTTGAATCACATGAATGACGGCTAACAAAATTAAATGTTTCTCCGCCATTATAAAAACTGTATGCTGCGTAAATTTTTGGAGTCTAGAGGAGTATAAATATGGCAAGTGATATGAACTACAGACTTGGCTTAACTAAGCTTGAATCTTTTATCGATTCTCAAGATGAAGATCTATGGCGTGATTTCCAATTATACAAAGGACAGTTGCTAGGTAATCTTCGTGAAGAAGAAAGATTTGGTCGAACTGAGACTCTTCACAATGAGCGATTCCGCTTTGTAGATAAACTTAACCCTTTAGCTCTCGCCAAGACTGGTATAAGCTTTGTCGATCTTTGTTTAGGGGTAATTCCTTCAAAAGAAAGTCAAGGTGTATCCGACAATTATCAAAGAGTTAACTTCAAAGGTGATAAGGAATATTCTCACACTGAAGCTCTTTTTGGAACTGGTAAAAGTTGGGCGATCCTAATTGGTGTTAATGAGTATCAAGACAAAAATAACTATGGAAATCTTCAAGTTTGTATTAAGGATGTAATTGCTATAAAAAAACAACTTATCAAAAGTGGATATGATCAAAGATATATTCAATTACTTACTGATGACGCTGGTGAGACTCCTTCTAGAAACAATATAGTTACTACAACAAAGGCTATAGCTGATGCCACAGAACCTGACGATTTATTGCTGTTTTACTATAGTGGGCATGGTGATGAAATGGGAGGAGAAAGCTACTTACTTGCCTGTGATGGACAATATCCTGCATTAGAGGATACTGCTATCTCTATTTCTCGTATTAAAAGTATTCTTGAGGAAGCAAGTGCTCGTGCGAAGGTCTTAATAGTGGATGCCTGTCATTCTGGAGCAGATATTGGCGGTAAAGGGGCTAAGAAAATGTCTGCTGAATTCCTTCGAAACGTTTTTGAGCAAGCCGAAGGGTTTGCTATTCTTTCTTCTTGTAAGCAAGGACAAGTTAGTTACGAGTGGCGAGCACAGAATAGGAGTGCATTTACCCACTTTTTACTAGAGGCATTAGCTGGAAAAGCCGACCTTGATAACAAAGGCTTTGTTAGCGTCCAGGATGTTAATCGTTTTGTGGTAGACGAAGTAAAACTATGGGCTGCTCAAAATAAATTGAGCCAAACTCCAACTTTAGAATATACCGTAGCGGGAGATATTATTTTAGCAAGATATGTGAGTTAAGATAGGTTTCTTACTTTAAAGACTGTGTCTTCTATAGCACTAGCTAATTGTCTCATATTATTCGCCATTCTAAGCCTATTGCTTTCATAGGCAAATTCCTCGTCGCTCGGTGGTCTGGTATTTTCTGGAATTTCAGCCAACCATCTACAGTAGGAGCCAAATAATACTCTTATTTCATCAGATAAATACTGACTTCTTAAATCAGGTATTATTGCTAATAATGTTGACCAATGCTGTTTATCTAGATTGCGTTTCTCCAACCATTTTTCCATATCCTCAAATATTTCAACTAGTTCATTTATTGCATCAGAAACATCGGAAACAATTTTTTTCGATGGTAATTTTGTGGCATTTCCTATAGGCTGGGTTGGTTTTGCCCATGCCTCTAACTGTAAAGCTATTGCATCTAAAGATCTCAAGATATTTTTGAGTTGTCTATCTGCTGCATTATCTGTCTTGCTTTTAATTGCTTTACGCAATTTTTCTATTGAGCTAGAAAACGAAGCAGGTTCAGCCATAACTAAGCTGAAAGATTAGTTATGTAAGGTCACACATCTCATTGAAAGATCTTTTAAGTTGCTCCAGACAAAGATCATTTAACTGATTTAAAATTCGTGCACGATCCGAATTGAGAGATTCTCTAGGTCCTTGGCTTTCTGAAAAACTAATATTTTCCAATAATTGCACTTGGTAGTTCAATCCTGCAAGATATATGGTGGGGTCATCATCACCTGACTTTTTAAGCTCTTCTAGCATCTTTTGCATACCAAGCTTGTAGCTTTCAAATATATTCACATGAGATAAGCGAGATTTTTTTCTGAGATTGCAGAGTTTCTCCGGGTTATTATTCCCCCTCAATTTCTTGTGATTAGTATTTTGCTTTTTCCTTCTTTGCGTAGAACCTACCAGTTGGCTGTCTTGAAAGCTTACTACTTTTTCAGTGGATTCTTGAATTACCTCTTCAGGAAGTAGTTCTAGTAACAATAGGAAATGATTATTTAGTGCTTGAACTTCACTTTCAGCTTTATTAACAATCGATAAATAGTCCGCGCTTAGATTAACCTTATGAGATACGCTTGAAAAATTTATTAACTGATTTGTGCTCTCAAAGCATAGACTTGAACTCTTATCTGCTTTATCTGCCAACTTGAAAGCTGTATCTAGCCATCTGACGTGAGTTTTGTCATTTGGAGTTGGCATTTCCCCTAAATTATTTAGGACAGTTTTAATATTCTTCGGTTGTTTGGCCTTATTCCTTAAAAGTGCTTTATTAATAGCTACCTTAGTTTCTATAGCTTTTCGTAGACGTGCCAAGTCAATCAGTGCTTTTTGCACCTTTGACTGCATTTTTAAAATAGTCACTCTAGATAGTTGCAATGAGACTGCCCAACTTGGCACGAAAGTGAGAGGTGATAGCGAAATAACGTTACTTTCCTGCATACCTAAAATAAGCTTTAATGTCAATACTTGAAGCTTTCAGACTAGTATAGTGTGTGATATTTTCCAGATTAATAATACATAAGTACTTTCTCGGCAGAGTACCTATGTATTGCTTTATTGGTCTAGATCTAGATAGTGCGTAATCGTAATTGCTATCCTCTAACAGTGAAGTAAAATACTCCCTAAAAGAATATAAAACTTATTCCACGTAAGTATCTGTATCTGTTAGAAATTGCCTTTAGATAGCGCTATCTAACAAGTTGCTGCATCGGAACGCTCGAAACTAATTGGGTGAGTAGCAACTGGTGAATTATGTCCGATGAGGTTTGTCGTTATCCGCTTTAGATTTCCAAAATCTAGTAGCAAAAAACATTGCTGGATGAGATCAAAACTTTTAGTACTTACTCAAAACCTCGCTTAAGGAGCAATGCTCAAGATAGTAGGTAAGCTATTTTGAATACATTAGCTATAATTTTTTGATGTGTACATCTCCTAAAAATAACTCACGAGGATAGTTTCCTGATGAGAAGCAGTTTCATATCGCTTTATCAAGAGTCTGTACGTCAGACAGAGGCTACATCTAAATCAACTGATATATTGCTTGGTACACAGACTAGAACTGATTCACAAGAACAAGCTGATCAAGATCCCCGAAACTTTCGTACGCAAACAGTTACAAAAACACGTGAGAATGGCGACTCTGATAGCTCTTGCTATAAGCAGTTTTCTATATTCCCATAAAGATTGAGCTAGATGATCATAATAGTGTCGAACTCACTTGATGTAACAGCAGATTATGTATGTAATCGATTGCATCGGAATCAACTTCAGTATTCTAGACTCAATACTGATCAGCTAATAGAAAAAGTAAAGTTACGCTATAAGTCTAATGTTTTCTCTTGTATTGTAAATCATCAGGCATTGGAACTAGGTAATATTACTTGTGTCTGGTATAGAAGACCTCAATCCCTAAAGTTACCTTCAAATTTACCTTTTGAGGAAGGTGAGCAGGCGCATACTCTTAGCGAATGGAATGCTGCTATTGAGGGTTTTTTGGCGCATATTCCTATCAAATTATGGATTAATCATCCAAGCAACAATGCGTTAGCTATATCTAAGCTAGAACAATTAAGTCGCGCCAACAGGTTAGGTCTTAAAGTTCCTGAAACCTTAGTTACCCAATCCTTCGAAGAAATTATGCAGTTTTGGAGAGATTGTCAAGGTGAATTGATTATCAAACCCATCTCACATGGATATATTAAAAGAAGTAATCCAGAGGAAGACACACTGATATTTACCAGTCAAGTTAGACTGGAGCAAATCACTAATAATAAAGAGCTTCTATCTTTGTGTCCAAGTCTCTTTCAAAAGAAAGTAGAAAAAAGATTTGATGTAAGGATAAATATTATCGATAAGGAGGTAATTGCCGTTGCGATTTACGCTTCTGAACAAAATAAATTGCAATCCATAGATATTCGAAGAGACAATATGGTAGATGTTCGATATGAACTTATCTGCTTGCCAGTTGCGATAAAAAATAAAGTCTTAGAGTTATGTCATTCCTATGAGCTAAGGTTTGCAGCTATTGATATGGCATTTACACAAGAGTCTGATTGGATATTTTTTGAGATTAATCCGAATGGTCAATGGGCTTGGTTAGATTTAGAAGGAGTGACAGATATAGCAAATTCTTTGATTCAATCCATGCAACTGAAGTTTCCATGAATTTCAACATGAATCCAACTGTTTTTTTGACATGGACATTAATGCGATTTTCTTGGATTGATTGCACTCTTAGTGAAGTTCGACAAAGACATTATCGATCTAAAGATGTATTAACTATTCCTTCTAAGGAAATTAAAATTTGCGATAAAAAAATTGATTTTCTCAAAGATAAGAATCAGGAGGTTAAGGATCGCCGAGATAGAGTAGATACAAAGGCAAGGACTTTGTTGACTTTAACCTCCTTGCTGTTAGGTTTGATCTCTAGTGCTACAAGCATTACATCTGCAAAATCAATAGGCTTGTGGTCTATTCTGCCTCTTGTATTATTGTTCTCTACTATCTTTCTATTGACAGTTTATTTTGGAGTTGATCGGAGCCAAGCTACTGATTACAGCTATATTTTTTCTGACATAGACTCAGAGTCAGCAAAAAGAGATTTATGCAATGACTTAATTAGCGCACAAAATTATAATGAGCGTGTAACAGATTTCATGCTTGACCTGTACCGAGCTGCATTGAGATATTTTTCTATCGCAATGCTATTCATTATGCTTCTCGGAATTGGAAATATTATATTTACTGATAGTAGTTGGATAAACAATAAGGACAGGCTTCAATCTTTTTTTATTCAGAAGATTTTTATGATCAAGAAATCACAGCGTACAGGTAATTTTTTGCCTGAGGTTCCAAAAACTGACCTAGATACAGATATGCAAGTTCAACCAAGCTCTTAGTGCTTGTCAGTAGCATAACACTACGCAGGAGCATTCGGGGTATCAGGTTTAGGTGTTGATGCCAAAATGCTGACCGCCACTCAGCTTAACCGTAAGTGTTGCCAAAACCGCTTTAAGGAATAATTTAATTTCACATAGGTCAATTAGTCTTGTCCATATCCTGCCAGTCTCTATGATTTCCTTCTAGGATCCTCATCCAATTCATTAAACCCGATTAAAAATAGACAATCCTGTAGGGTCACAAGCCCGCTGAGCTTACGCCTAGACTTTGTAACCCCTGGGCGTAATCATGCGGTCCTGATGCAAAAACGTGCGGGAATTGCCGATGAGCACCACGGTAAGCATATCGATAGTCGTCACATCCACCTCCTCCAACGTAAGACAGTGGACTGATTCACCTGAACGGTAGAGAGAACGCGCGATCTCCAAGCTAGAATACGGATACTCCTACGGGAAGCATGAATGGCAGTTTCAGAGATGCAAACTGAATTGACTCCGGTTGATCTAAGCGATGGGATTATCGTTCAAATAGAAGTGGTCGAAACCGGACAGGAAAAAGTAAAATTACGGCCTCTACCGTTTGATATGGAGGAGGATTAAATGAAATTTGAGATCCTCACTCCCCTTGGATTTACCGTCAGAACTTCCGACAGCTACTGGCAACGGCTGATTGCTAAACATCCTGACATTGAAGATCTAGAAACACTGGTTCAACAAGCCCTTGCCGCTCCTGACGAAATCCGTCGTAGCAGCCGAGGTGAGGCGGTGCTGTTGTTTTACCTTGCCCTTAAGGAAAAGCGCTAGGTTGTCGCAGTGGCACGACGGTTAAACGGCGATGGATTTTTAATCACAGCTTATCAAACCGATGCAATCAAAGAAGGAGAATCCCTATGGCACAGGTAAAAGTATTTTATGAACCAGAAATGGAGCTATTAACTGTATTCTGGCAACCACCCAGAAAAGAGCAAATTAGTACTGAGTTAGGGGATGGCATCATTCTCATCAAGGACGAAATCACAGGAGAGCCCATTGGGGTAGAAATTCTCTCATATCATCCTGGCGACAATCGCTTTGATGCAGTCAGCGTTGAATTAGGAAACATACCTGTTCAGTAAGATAAATAATCCTATAGGGTCACAGGCCAGCTGAGCATACTCCTAGACTTTGTAACCCCTGGGCGTAATCATGCGACCCTGATGCAAAAACGTGCGCGAATTGCCAATGAGCACCACGGTGAGCATATCGATGGTGGTCACATCCACCTCCTCCAACGTGAGACAGCGGACTGACTCTCCTGGACGGTAGAGAGAACGCTGGTGTCTCCTCTGAATCCTGCTGCCGTAAAATCTCTAAGACAATCTCAATCCCTTTAGTCGGAACAATGTGGTTCTGTTCTATGGGAAAAATCTCGTAAAGGTACGCACAAGCCCCCACCTCCACGAGAGTTTATGACAACAGAGTTTAGGAAATCACAGATTAGCAAAGCAGCTCACGATACCTCACTGCCCATTTCCTACTAATCCTGTCTACCCCAAAAATTTTCCTGTTTGGATAGCCCCCTAATCAACCCGAATACGCCGGGTGAGAATGGCCATGACTTCGTTGGGGCGTCCGGTGGAAATGGGTTTGCTCCAGTCGTTGGGTTCGGCGTAGTTTTTGCGGTGCAGGTCCTGAATGGTCAGGCGTACTGCCGTTAGGCTACCAAATGCCAGCAAGCGAATATCTTCAAATTTGTGGTCTGGCAAGATATCATCAGAAGGTGTGGACGCAGCCGCGCCCTGGTGAGTATTGTCGATTAACATGTGCTTTGGCCTCCGAGTATTGGGTAAGGAAACCAAAGCCCAAAACCTAGCACCCCGATATTGCTGTGCAAACCGGGGTGGTCGTGGGACAATACCCACAAGCCTCGGACTGCTCGTGTCAGCCGGGGTTAGCCAGGGGTCAGGTGGGTCCAATCACCTGCCTCTGGTGCTAAATATTGAGCTTTGTAGTTGTGCCCTGAATAGGGCGTACCAGAAAGATTACTGCTTTAGATCTCTCACGTCAACTATGGATTTTTGCAATTGAACCATTCTGGATCTAAAAAATCCAGTCATCCATTAGCCATAAGAACATCGTGAAAAATCCATAGCCAGCTGAGCTTACGCCTAGACTTTGTAACCCCTGGGCGTAATCATGCGACCCTGATGCAAAAACGTGCGGGAATTGCCGATGAGCACCACGGTGAGCATATCGATAGTCGTCACATCCACCTCCTCCAACGTGAGACAGCGGAGTGACTCGCCTGAACGGTAGAGAGAACGTGCGATCGCAATATCTAGCTTGACAGAACCACTTCAGCATAGTGCTTTATTCAGGATAGAGTACGGATTATCTATAATGGGAGTATCACTTAAAACCTATTGATATCTATACACTATGGCAACAACTAGTGAATCCCTCAAACAGGATATTGAAAAGCTCACTGATGAGCAGCTCCAGCAAGTTGCTGAGTTTATTACTTTCCTTCGATTTCAAGAAAAACGGAAACGTATAAATCTTGATCCGGTCCTTTTAGCCCCCCTTGCAACTGAGTTTGCAGAGGAAGACCGCGCACTTGCAGAATCAGGCATAGGCGACTATGCGGATATGCTTGCTCAACAAGATCAACGATAACAAGGTAATTGAGACGTGGAGAGTCTGGCTAGCAAATCCCGATGTGCCTCTTTGCCAATTTGAGTGATGTTAATGAGATTAACCCCCAGAGTAAAGTGAAACCCCTCATCAAGGAGCCCAAGTTATGCAAATTACGTTCAACCTGCCTGAAGAATTGGTTCAACATTTTAACCGAGATCGCCTAGTCCATGAGATTCTGGAAGCTCTCGTAGTCCAAGCATATCAGACAGAGAAAATTACTCATGCTGAGGTAGGGCGTATTTTAGGGCTATCTTCTCGCTGGGCCGTGGATGATTTTTTATCGTTACACAATGCTGACTTACATTACGATGAGGTCGATTTAGAGCAAGATCGCGCCGTTCTTAAACAGCTACGGGCAAAGTCTACAAATAGCACTTCATGATTGTCGTTGCCGATACTTCACCGATCAATTATCTGCTGTTAATTCAACAGATTGATTTATTACCCCATCTTTTCCAACAAATCATTGTTCCTGAAGCGGTTCAGAATGAAATGCTTGATCCAGATGCCCCTTTGATACTGCAGCAATGGATTGCTAATCCACCTTCCTGGCTGACGGTTCAACCTGTTCCCATAATTGATACAACCCTTAACAGCCTTGATCCTGGAGAATAGGCAGCAATTACTCTGGCTCAAACTTTGCCAGCAGACCTGCTAATTATCGATGAACGCTTAGGAAGACGTGTTGCTAGCGAACGAAGCATTCCTATTATCGGCACCCTCGGAATTCTAGATATTGCTGCAAGTGAAGGAATTATCGATCTGGCGGATGCGATTGCTCAGCTACAACAGACGAATTTTCGTATTTCCCGTCGCATCATTCAAGCATTGTTAGAAAATAGTTCGTAACCCCTGGGCGTAATCATGCGCCCCTGATGCGAAAACGTGCGGGAATTGCCGATGAGCACCACGGTGAGCATATCGATGGTCGTCACATCCACCTCCTCTAGGGTGAGACAGCGGACAGATTCTCCTGAACGGTAGAGAGAACGCGCGATCGCAACCGGCGTTCCCCCCGAACGATACTGTCGAAAAATCTCCAGGGCAATCTCAATCCCCTTAGTACGTGTCTTCGAACGCGGGTTATACAACGCCACCACAAAGTCTCCCTGAGCTGCAGCTTCTAGACGCTTTTCAATCACCTCCCACGGCACCAGCAAATCAGACAGGGAAATCGCACAAAAATCATGCATCAGGGGAGCCCCCACCCGTGCCGCCACAGCCTGCAATGCCGTAATCCCTGGAAACGCAGAAACACCTGGTGTATTACCATCCCAGCCTCGCTGCACCAGACATTCCATCACCAGGCCCCCCATGCCATAAATGCCACAGTCGCCGGAGGACACCATAGCTACGGTTAGTCCCCGCTGCGCCAGGGTCACGGCTCGCTCTGCCCGCTGTACTTCCTGGGTAATTTTGCTTGTCTCAATCACCTGGTTAGGATGAAACAGGGGTCGCAACAGATCTAGATAGAGACCATAGCCAATGACAACATCACAGTCCAGAAGAGCTGAACGAGCAGCTGCGGTAAGCTGGGCTAGGTCACCAGGCCCCGACCCGATCAGGTATAGGTGACCAGATCGAGGATTGTATTCCTGGGTAGCGCGGGCAACAGCAACAGTGCAAGCGCCCTGGTCCCCCTTAAAGACTTGTTTGGTAATCACTAACGTCTGACTTTGAGATGCCAGCAGAGCAGCGGCTTCCGCAACGGACGGTGTGCCCACGGCCTGGGCAACAACATCGGATGGGTTAGGAACCGATAGGTCTGCTAGTTGTGCAGCGCTGAAAAATCGGAGCGGCCATTGGTGCTGCTCTGCCAACGTTTGAAAAGCGACTTCGTCTTGTTTAAGGTCAACAGAAGCAATTCCGGCGATGGATGACCAGGCTAGGTTGCGATCGCGCAAAACCTGTCGAATACTGGCTTCAATTAACGCTGCCGATGTCCCCCGTTCACAGCCTAGCCCCAGCCATAAGGTGCGCGGATGCCAGCAAACCTGCAGGCCCCGATCGTCTGAATTCTCTCCAGGGGGTACTTGGTCTGAGATCCAAAGTTGTGGAGATATCTCTAATTCAGCCGTTGAAGCTCCAGTCTCTGGATCATCAAAACAAAAAGGAGACTCCTCGGACAACATCTGTCGCCACAGCGTCTCACCACAGGTTTGGTGCACTGCAATCGGCTGTCGTCTTGCCAGAGCAGAGGCCACTTCAGTCCAATCCCCTGCGCCTCGCTGCCAACCATAGGGAATTCCCAACAGATCTAGGGCCGGTAACTGTTGTCCTTCCGAGGCCGAGGTGATTATGGCCTCAGCTCCCAAAAGAGCGGCACACTGTCGGGCCAAGGCATCAGCTCCCCCTTGGTGCCCGCCGCTGACGCTGACTGCAAACCGTCCGCGCTCGTCAATGGCTACTACTCCTGGGTCTTGTTCTTTGTGATTGAGTAAGGGTGCAATTAGTCGCACTACCGCCCCCACAGGCAGGAAAAACACCAGCTGCATCACCTGCGGCCAGCAGTCAGACACCACAGAGGATACAGAGCCGTCATAGCCTTTAACAACAGCACTGCCGGAAATATGGGTTAAATTGTCTTCCTTCGTCCACAGTTCCAGGGGGCGTAATTCATCCCACAGCTGTATAGCCTGGTGACAGCCTACCAGGGTGGGAGCAATCAGCACGATTCTGGATTCAGGTGGTGTGGATTGATTCTGTAACGAAAACTTAGAAGCGATAATCATGGCGGCGCACAATCAAAATAGAAAAGTAAGGAGGTTTATGATCAGCCAGGTTCACCAGGCTGGGATATTGTTTTTCTGCGGAGGAGCCCACCTGTTCCACCAAGCTGGCCTGTTCTAGCAGTCCCAAGTCTTGCAAGATTTGCCAAACTTGACCAAACACCGATGCCACCTTCATTAAAACCACCACATCAGCCCATTCCAGGGCATGGGTCAATTCAGATGGGTCATACAGAGCAGGCAAAATAGCGATTTTCTCCGACCCCAGAGATAGAGGCCTATTGAGAGCGGCCATGGCGGCCAGGGGAGAACACACGCCTGGAATCGGGGTAATGGTGACGGCAGGAGCTAAGCGATGTACTGACTGGGCCACATAGCTAAAGGTGCTATAGAGACTAGCATCGCCCTCGGTGATAAATGCCACATTTTGACCTTTTTTTAATCGGGGTACCAATGTCTCTCCTGCAACGGTCCAGGCTTGTTGTAGCTGCACCGGATCGCGCACAAAGGGTAGATCCAGGGGCAAGATGGTCTGCTCGGGTCGCAGATGGCCTTTAACAATGTTGTAGGCCATGCCAGGTTTCCCCTGTCTGTTCTGAGGGCAGGCCACTACATCCACGGCTTGTAAAATTCGTAGACCTTTTAGGGTGAGCCATTCGCTATCGCCGGGTCCGACGCTCACTCCCCACAGGTGGCCCCAGGTAAGAGAGTTTTTAGATAAATCTCTAGACGTCATGATCCTCTCCTCGAATCAGCGTTTGGTAATGGGCGAGATGCTTGTAGCAAGATGACAGGATTTAAGGGGACAAATCGGGTGACCTCAGCTAAGGTAGCGGAGCGGGCAATATTCACCTGTAGCAGTTGGACGTTCCAGCCGCGTTCTTGTAGCTGTTGCTTGGCGAGCGTGCAAGTTTCTAGCGTGGCAAAGTTGGCGACGATTATGCCTTTAGGGTGGATGCGATCGCAACACACCTCCAGAATCTCCGGCATCGCTTTTCCGCCACCGCCAATCATAATCCGATCCGGTTCAGGTAATGGGTCTAACGCCGCTGGAGCCATACCCCGTACAGGGGATACCTGAGTAGTACCAAAGCGATCGCAGTTTTTTTCAATCAGGGCTAACCCAGCAGCAGTTTTTTCAATGGCATAGATGCGGGCATCAGGCACCAGGCGGGCAATCTCGATGGAGATGGAGCCGGTACCTGCTCCCACGTCCCAAACGGTGATGCCAGAGGCTAATCGCAATAAAGAGATCGACAGGGCGCGAACTTCCTGTTTGGTGATCAATCCTGGCTGATCGGGGAAGGTACAAAAGTCTCCATCGGCAATACCAAAGATTGGCTGGGGCTTTTCTGGAGCTGGAGTCTGTGCTTCTAGGACAACAACATTGGGGCTAGGAAACACACTATCTATTGCCTCTGCTATGGATACGAACTGAATTTTTTCTTGGGCTGCTCCCAGATGGCTACATACCCACATGTGGTACTGCACAGAAGGACGTAAATCTTGCACCAGACGCGCGATTTCTCCAGGTGTGTGGACGAAGTCAGTAAGGATAGCTAGGGGAGATTTCCCTTGTTTGAGGGCTTGTTCTAGATGATCGAGCTGGCGACCGTGAACGCTGATGATAGTGGCTGACTGCCAGGGAATGGCTAAGCGATTGAAGGCTAGTTGAACAGAACTTACATGGGGATAGAAGCGAAGACATTGACGGTCGAATCGTTCGGTTAGTAAGCGCCCTAGTCCGTAGAACAGGGGATCGCCACTGGCTAAGACGACAACAGACTGCTGTTGGAGGATATCTGCTATTTGATCAAGCCAGGTAACAATATCGCTGCCTAAAGGTAGTTTGCGAGCTGGATAATCAGCCACGGTTTGGAGATGGGGTTTGCTGCCTGCAATGATCTCGGCCTTTTGCAAGCAAGCTAAAGCTTCAGGGCTAAGATTTTGTAGGCCACTTAACCCAATACCAATGACATGTAGTAAGTGTTGAGAACAAGATTGATTCACACGTGTGAGCTACTTAATAAAAAGGAGATACCCTAACTAATCGACCCCGCCGTAACCCCAACCTAGTGCAATTAGAGATCACTCAGTATGAGGGTTGTAGGGCGGCATCCCGCCCTGCCCAGGGGGTGTGGGGAACTCGGAGGGACCCCACGCAACCGGTTTTGCTATTACCGATCACTCAAAACTTCTCGGTTGATAAAGCTGGCTGATTGCGATAGGGGCTGCTCAGGGCTTTCCTCCCTGAAACCCTCCTGTTCGTGGGGGCCTGAACTCCCCCACACCCCCCGACAGGTAATCGATAATAGCAACAATGCAGGTATGGCCAGGTTACGGCGGGGTCAATTATGTAGGTTCTGGATCGGACTTTTGTGAGAAGTTGAAACACAAAGACAGCAATAAGCCTTTTTTCATGACTGCTTTACGGTACCTGCCAAGCCCGCTGATGGTAATCCTCCTCCTCCGGATAAAGGTCTGGAATACCGTGATATAACGTTTGCCCTTCAGGATGAGCATGGCCGTGGCCGTGACCATGATTATTATTGTGACCATGATCGTGGTTATGCTCATGATGACCATGCCCCTGGGCACTGACAGTTTGGCGAAACTTGCAGGTGTAGCAGTTCATGGCCACCTGTCCAGTTTGGGCTTCTTGCTCGCGATCGCGAATCAATTCAAACAAAATCGGATCGGTCCCAATCACCGACAGGCTCTGTACTTCAATGCCGGGATAGTTAACCTGCTGCTGTTCAACTATCGTTTCAATCCGCTTGGCCAGCACCCCAGTAAACAACAGGTGAGGGATGACAATAATTCGCTCCGGATTCCAGGCCCTGGCTCGCTCAAATCCGCGCTCCATCCGAGGATGGGTAATACCGGTAAAACAAACTTCCAGGTCACCGTAGCCGCTA
This sequence comes from Cyanobacteria bacterium P01_H01_bin.105, assembly GCA_039178155.1. Classification (GTDB taxonomy): domain Bacteria; phylum Cyanobacteriota; class Cyanobacteriia; order Phormidesmidales; family Phormidesmidaceae; genus Leptothoe. Next base: position 531 of record JBCDFI010000011.1, on the reverse strand, counting down.
CCTTCCCACAGCATCCGGGCTAGCTTATACACATCCCCATTGGCATCAGGATCGGAAGCACCGCGACCGACGAATAGCAGTACAGTTTTTTCCCGAGGGACTGCACTCTCTCGATCGGCCTGTTCTAGTCGTTTTTGCCATAGCTCTAACCAGCGCAGGGACACACCAAAATGACGGCCATAGTGCAATGTCAGCTGGGGGTGGCGCTGACGGGCTCGATCCAGCTCGTTGGTGACGTCAAACTTGCTGTGGCGCGCTGCAAACAGTAGCACTGGCAATACGGTTAGCTCTTGATAGCCCAATTCGACACAGCGATCAATGCCGACTTGGATGAGGGGATCGCTGAGCTCTAAAAAGCAGGGAATCACTGGGCGACTGGCGTCATAGGTCTGAAACTGATGGGCAAAATCGAGAAATGCCTGACGCCCATTAGCATCACGAGTGCCATGGCCCAAAAGTAAAAGCGGGTTAGATTGACTCATGTCGATATCATGGCCTCTGGGCAATCCAGAGAGATAAAGGACAGTGGTT
>JBCDFI010000010.1:0-25889 GCA_039178155.1 Cyanobacteria bacterium P01_H01_bin.105 | reverse complement strand
TTAAAGTTGTCGCTATCATTGGTGCTAGTGTAACCGTTGGTATCGGTTTCGATAACAATATAGTTGCCGGGAGCCAAGTTTTCAAAGCTATAGTTACCGCTACCATCAGTGAATTTAGTAGTTAACTCAGTGCTGCCGGTGGGGTCGCCATCACCTTCGGGGTCATCATATAAATCAACAGTAACGTTGCTGATACCGCTGTCAGCGTCGTTGAGGTCGCCATCATTGTCGGTGTCGTTGCGAACTTGACCAGAAATAGCAAAATTAGTAGGAGTTGCTGCGATCGCAACCTGATAGTCTTCCACTTCACCATCACTGGCCGCACCACCCGGCGTATTAGCATTAATGCTGGCATCCGAGGTAAACCTAAATCGCGCATAGGTATTACCGGCTGCCCCTGCCGTAATTCCGCTCCAGCTCAAATCTCCTGCTGGGGTACCGCTGGTCACCGCAATGCTAGTATATTCTCCTAGCTCAAACGTACCACTCTTATCAAAGTCAAGCCATGCATGGAGAGTACCGCTACCTGTTGCCGTAATATTACCCGCTGGAATGGTATAGCTAGGATCCCCTTCCGTTAGCGTAGTTAGAGTAATACCATCATCTTCAGCACCATCACCACTGCCATCTAGAGGTGTCTCTGCATCACTCTCACCATCTGGTGCAGTACCTAAGTGAATCCCACCCACAATTGTATGGCTGGGACCACCACTCGCATCGTTGGTACCGTAAGTATCTGGCGCATCACCATAGTCTTTCGCAGCTGATGCTGTTGTCGTAATTTCAGTACAGTCACCAAATGTCGGCGTATTCGGATCATCTGAATTGCCCGATCCCGCATTCCCACTGGTCTGTCCCTCATAATCAATGCTCGCCTGGTTACACACCAAGTCCCCTGGCGCAGCTGTCACGGTAACATCAAACGTCATCGTCACCGTATCGTTGATATTGACCTGACCGCCCTGGGTTGCATTAGCACCACTACCGACGCGAAAGATAACATTACTGCCATCAAACTCAGCCTCGTCATCGCCAGCACCATCAGTTTTTGTCACACCACCAATTTTCAACGACCCCGGTACAAAGGTTGTTCCTGTTGGAATCGCATCCGTAATCACCGTATCAGTCGCGTTGTCATTTCCTGTATTTGTAACGCTAATGGTGTAAGGAATGACATCTCCATTGACATAGCTAGTTGATGGAGTTGTCTTCTCAAACTGAGCAACCAGGTTCGGCTCAAATACCTGCACAGCAAAGAAATAGGCTAGGGGCCAGATACCATCACCTTGGCTTTCTAATGTCAAGTCAATGCTGGTTGCATTGGTGGGGATAGCATTGTTAGCCTGGTTCCAACTCGTCAAATCTAAGTAGTCAATGTCAATGACCATGTTGAAAGGATCATTGGGGGTGCGACTAGTAACATGGCTACCAAACTTAGAAATTGTGCCATTAAAGAAGTTATTAGCTGGATTTAGACCATCTGTAATATTGTTGTTATTAATATGTAAGAAATCATCAGGCTGATCGATTTCTCCATCATTAGCAATTGCCCCCATGAAGACGTCAAATCCTGAAGTAGGTGGTGTTCGTACTCCAGTGAGATTAAACGTCTTGAAACTATTTCGAACCACATCATGACCATCGAAGATCGATATATTACGGACAGGCTGAGCTGGATCTTCATAGACCACAACAATCGACCAGCCTGCATTAGGATAGGTAAACCCTGCCCCTGTATTGGATTGAACATTGGCAACCGTGTAGGTTCCGTTACCTGCCCCCTGAACTAGCGTCGTGATATCGGCAAAGGCCCCATAGGTGTGCCAGCTGCCAAAGTCAGTACGATCGTTTTGGTCGTTAGCTGTAATTGTTTGATAGCTACCACTGCCTGGAACTTGTAGCGAAACTTGGTTAAATCCAGTGAGGTTGGGTGCAGGTGTGGTGCCAAATCCTTCTAGACTTCCTCCCCAGTAGAGGGCAGCAAATCGTACATTTGCTCCAGCAGGAAGATTTAACTGAGCGGAGCTGGAGTTAAAGGTGGAGCCATCGCTATCGATGTCTAACATCTGCATAGGCAAGCTACCATTGTTGTTACCTCTGGTCCCATTGGCCAGACCATCGGCACAACTGGCGTTGTTGCGATCGCAAATTACTGATGCATTTCCGATCGCCTCCAGATTGCCTGGAATCTCAACATTGTAGCGCTGGTCAAAATTGGGATAAGAAGGATTCGTCTGGGCAACAGCATGTTGGGGCGTCGCACCCAATATTGTTCCAGCAGAAAGTAACAGCGCAGAGGCAAGAGTGATCTTTTTTGAAGAGTCTTTACGCAATTCAGAGGCATGTAGGACTATCCGTTTTGCATCAATCTTCTGAGCTATGGGCTTTAAATAGTCAAATAAAGATTTCATCACACCATCCCTGGAAGTTCTCTAATTCGCTGACTGAATATTGCTCTTTTGGTAAAATCACTTATCTCTTCCCAAAAGAGATATCAAAGAATCTTTTACTGCTCTATCTGCAGATCGTTCTCTTGGTCTACGAAGGTAATGTCCACACCTCGGACATCACTAAATATAAATTCCACCCGACGGTTGCGTGCATAGTTCACCCGGTCGCTTTCCTCTACCCGCAGCTGAGTCTCACCAAAAGAACGAATCGTCATTCGCTCAGGAGCAATTCCCTGCTGCATCAGATACCGCCGTGCATTGTTCGCCCGACGCCGAGCTAAGTCCTGGTTGTAGGCCACACTTGCTCTGGAGTCAGTATGCCCATGTAAATCAACAACTATCGATGGATACTGCTGAAGTACCGCAGCAATTTGGTCCAAAATTACCGCACTATCCGGGTTGATAAAATCCTCATCTAGACCATAGTGAACATTACGAGGAACTTCTAGACGAATAACTTCAGGCGTTGGTGCCGGAGGCTCTGGCGGAGCCGGAGGTGCTGGTGGAGTAGTGCATTGCACACTCTCAGCAGTGGCCTGAATCATACGATTAGGGCGAGTGGTGCTTGTCTCTCCAAGAGCAACAACTGTAGTATTCAGGGCAGGTTCAGACGTGCCATAGTCAACATCGGTGGCCGTACCACTGATCACATCACCCGGTTGCAAGTCTGCTGAGATATAGCTAAAGGTACCGTCTTCAGCTACATCAACTGTAGCCAATGGCATAGTCAAAGGGCCATATTCACCGGTGCCACCTCGGGTGAGATAGAGCTGTACTGTCGAACCGACGTCAGCTTTACCCTGAACTACCACCGGACCATTAACGACAAAGAATTCAGGACTGTCGAACTGCGGTGGGTTAATAGCACTGTTACCAGTATCTCGCCGTCGATTGTGGGAATCACGTAGTGGATTGGGACCATCCCCTCGCTGAAAATCTTGGACACCTCGGTTACGACGGGTATTGAGGTCAATGCTCAATCCTTCGATATTTTCAAAACGATTGTTTTCAATCACATTACGCTGGCTGTGGGTAGTGCCTCCCTGACTAAAGGCAGTAACCACCACACCGGGGCCTTTTTGATTAGCAATTTGATTATCCACTACCCGGTGGTCATTCCCCATCAGGTAAATAGCTGCCCGACGCAGGCGTTGACCATTAAAGCGAATGTCATTGTTGCTAATCTCTATGGCACCCTGGGGCTTAAACAGGAAGATGCCGCTACCGTCATTCCCACACATCAGGTTGCCAGTAATTAGACCATTGTTGATATGACCTTCTAAACGGATGGCATCAGGCATGCCAGCTAAACCGTTGTTAACAATCAAATTTTCAATGATTTCTAAATTCTCGGCCCGAGCGCCAGTAATAATACCGCTACCGTCATGGTAGGAAATACGATTGTGTTGAAGCGTTACGCCCCGGCTATTAAATACAGAAACCCCAAAGGCAGAGGGTTGTTGTGGGATTGTGTTATCCGCAGTAATACCGAGCCAATTTTGCTCAATAACGATTCCTTGGGGGGGATGGTTCTCATCATAAAAAGAAAAGCCCCTCGCTGGGATATGCTGTTGGCTAATATCCGGTGGTGGCAACTCGTGAGCAATAAAAATATCGGCTGGTGGGGTAGATTCAGTCGCCCGATGCTCTGAAGTAAACCCATACAGACTCAGCCCTCGAATAGTGATGTTATCCGCCACTAAGGTTAAGCCTCGGAATACTTCGGCATTGTCAGCTACCGTAATCTCAACGACTGGAATCGCGACTAAAATTTCTGCAGTGGCGGATTTAGTTGCATCATAGCCAGGTTGTGTGGTGCCATCGACAACTAAACCAGGCTGAGCTAAAACGGGTAAAAGTGACTGTAACTCAATAGTGGTATTACCAGTAGGTAGGTCAAAGGAAATGACTGAATTTCCTGAGTTTGGGGTTATTTGTTGCTGCTCTTCATGGCTGAGTTCAGCCGTTGTGAGAGTGCCGTTGGTGATTGCGATCGCTTCTCGCAATGTCATCTCGTCATCTGGCATAATCGGCCCGTCCTGAGGGCTATTAACCGTAACCTGTACCTTAGGAAAATCAGTAACTGCTGGAGCCTGTGCGCTGGCAGAAGTAGCAATCACTGTTGTTAATAGAAGCGAGGTAGCTAAGGTACGAATGAATTTGCGATAGATCATAACTCTGGCATCCGAAGCATTAAGGGCGAGAAAAAGACTGTGATTTAGGAATAAAAATTCATTGGAATGTTCTATGCAATACCCTCTCAGGAGAGGTGTCTGAAAGGCGAGGTGGATCTCGATCTCTCGTGCCAACAGTCAACCCATCCCGTTGGCTCCTCCCAAGAGAGGAGAAAGTATCCGCTTTCACATTGATTAATGGGTCTCGGTGTCATAGCGATTGCCCATCAATCGGCGTCAACTCTTCGAGCGTTTCGCGCTCGCGCTCTATTTCAGGGGTCTCAGCTGTTTCCTCGTCTGCCTGCTCATCACTAGCTTCAGACAAGTTTTCCTCTGCCGATTGCTCTTGAGGTAATAAAATCGTACTTGGATTTTCAATAATTACTGCATCTTCCTCAGATGCTAGGGCAGACTCTTGTTGTTGCTCGGGGGCAATATCTTGCAATCCAAACCCATCAAACAGACTATTAATCTTGGCTGACACGCCTAGATAAAATCCACCTGCAGAACGATTGACACCAAAGTCATCATCATAGGCACCGCCACCGCTGTACCCACCATAGAGCCTCAGGTCTGGAGTCGGATAATAACCTGCCTCCAAGGCATAGCCAATCTCGCTGTAATCACCTAGGCCACCAAACCAGCGGGCTTCAGCACTCACATCCCAACTGTAGCCTAGTCGATAAGTCGCTCTTAGCTGAGCCAGGTGTAAGTTGTTGTTAGAGACAAAATCGCCACCTGCATCGGTGGGTAAATTAATGCGAGTCTGACTGGTGCGAAAGGCATACTTGCCATAAAGTTCCCATCGCCAGTTGGGAGCATAGATCGCCTCTGCCGAGAATAAGTGCTCAGAGGTATCGATACTACGGCCAAATAGAGCATTAGTGGGTAAGGTGCTAGGATTAATCCGATGCTCATAGCGCAGCAAAGCGTTGAGCTTATCGTCGTTAGGGTCGCGATAGGCTAGACCCAGCTTAAGATTGCTAGTGGTACCAATGTTGCGAATACTTTGGTTGGCAGCTCGATTGAGCTGATAGTTAAATAGGGCGCTCATAGACGGGGATAGCCGTCCTACAACCGATGCATTGACCAATGTATTTGACCCTTGGGATGAGTCGCGATGTTCAAAGCGCGCACTGGCCTGTAGGTCAGGATTGTCGGTGTAAGAGAGCCCAAGGGTGTAGGTATTGCCACTAGTGGTTCGTAGCGAGGAGCCCCCCGTGCCAACAGCAAACGGCTGGATAAACTGACTGCCTGACGCGGTTGAGTTAAAGGCGTTGTTAAACGTACGCTCATAGCCGAAATCGAGCCGTAACCCAGGACTTAGGGTAAAGCCATGCTCGATTCCAATCGCTCCCCCAAGCTGCTGACCGTCAATACTGTTAAAACGACCCCGAATTTTAGTATCTTCTCCCAACGAGCGTTCTCCTGAGAGATCAAAAATGGTGTAAGAGTCGCGATCGCTAAGCCCGTCATCACCAAAAAAGACCTGGCCCAGCCCCAGCTTCATCCCTGGCATAAACTCCCAATCGAGACCAACATAGGTGCGACTAGGGTAGATCGGGTCGCTTTCCGATGAGATAGTAAGCTCGTTTTGAGCACGGAATGTCAGGGTGTTTGTCAAGCGGGTGGTAAGACGAGTTCGCAGCTGATCGGAGCTGACATCAAATAGATCGGGGTTGGTTCGGTCGGTGCGATCGCGACGAATCCAATCAAATTCTAAATTGGTATTACCAAACCGCTGAGCTAGTCCCAACGAATAGGTTGTTAGCGAGTTGTCCACGCGAGAACCTGGAACAGGAGACAATCCAGGCTCTAACAAATCTTCTAGATTCGTCAGCGGGCGCGGTGCTACCCCAAAGTTATCCTCATGATCAATCTGGGCTCGAATAGATGTATTACTACTGAGCTTGATGTTAGCCTGTCCACCGTAGCGAGTCTGCCCTGGTACAAAGCTGGTTGTAGCCGCATTGGTAAAACCTGCATCCGTCGAACGCCAATAGGCTCGCCCATTTAGCCAGTCCCCCATAGAACCATCCAGCTCTAATCGATACGCTGATCCACTAATCGGTCCTGACAGGTCAAAATCGCTTTCAGAATGGGCCACTTCAGCCACCAGACGAGCGCTATCACCTAGAGAGATCTGAGCATCTGCACCATATAGTTCAAAGTTACGATTACCTTGGTCTTCCAGTAGATATGAGGTCCCTAACCAGGACTCTTGTCCAAATTCGCGACTGAAATTGTACTGCAAGCGTCCAGCCAAAAGATTGGTGTCGGTGTCCTCCCCCTCATACTGATAAGTAACGACGATACGACGCACCAAAATCTCACCAAAGTCACCCACTAAGGTTTGCGATACTGGATTGTTAAATAGTAGGGTGCCACGATCGTAGTCAACGTCGTAGTCGCTGTTGCGATAGAGGCGCTCTCGCGAGATCACTGTACCAGGGCGATCCAGCTCTTCGACCTCGATATAAACCTGCTCGCTACCAGAAATGACGAGCCGACGGGATAGAAAATAGAGACCGCTAGTGCCGTCGGGGGCGATGGTATCACGCTGGAAACCTTCAATGTTATCGGCATAGAGACCGGTAACAGCTAGATTACCAACATTATAGTTAAACTTAAACCCATGGAGCTGTCGCGAGGTTGATGTGAACAGCTGTGATGAGTTGGCAAACTCTTCAGTGTTGTAGTCTCCCCACATGGCGTAGTCGACGTTGGCCCCTTCCACGGGCGACGTTCGCTCTAGCCGCAGGTATAGGCTATCTGTCGAGGGCGTAGTGACTTCCATACTGGAGTCATCACCATAGACAGGATATAAGTTGTTACAGCTGCCTGAACTTTGCCGAAAAAGACTTGTCTCACCGCGACAGTCTTCGTTGAGGGGGCGATCGCTATTAAAGGCTCCAGTTAACAGCCACTCGCCCAGGTTTCCCATGGTAAATAGAGAGGCATCTAGGTCAAGGGTATAGTCATTGTCACCATCAGGTGGCAAAAAGTCGCGCAGGCTGCCATGGAAATTGGTGCCCCGTGCCCCTAACCTTAGATCCACAATACCAGTCGCGATGCTAGGACGCTGTGGAGTAACAAACTGCACCTGATTAAAGGCTTCTAACCCATTGGTAACAGCCTGCAGCTGCACCATATTCGCGTCTAAAGACGACTGCAGCTCTGCTGTGAAGCGGCCATTTTGAGCTTCTACCTGAAAACCGGGCTGGTCCGGCGCATGGTCCACACCCACAAACTCGCCATCGGTAGTCTCTAGGGTCACCACCGCATCCCAGTTTGAGACATTACCATTGGCGTCTAATAATCGCCCCTGTAAAGTAGCGATCGAACGGCCATCGGCTGGAATTTTAACCTGTCGAGAATTGAGCGTCATTTCTACGGGAGCCCCCCTGACCTCAACCTCAATCGATTGCAAAACACTGCTGTCACCGCGACGGACTACTGCTAAGGTATTTTTACCTTCAGTAAGGGGAACACCGTACCAGGTTTGGGTGACTATATTAGTCTCAGGATCAGTTTCGGTACGGCCAATCAGTTCACTGTCGACAGTATCTTCGTTGATCTGTAGTTCAACATCGGCCCCTTCCGGAAAGCTGATAATAACGGTAATGGCAGGAACATCAACCACACTTCCTGTTGTTGGGTTCAAAATTTGAACCTGACTGCTATCAACAGCTTGAGACAGCTCGGGAGTTATCTCACCATCTGGCTCCGTTGGTTCAGCAATCGTAGTATTGATGCTTGCAGCCTCTTGTGAGGCATTTGTAGTCGTTAGATCCCTAGTCGGTGAGACCGAAAATTGCGGGGCTACAGGACTAACTGTTGGCTCAACTAACTCGATTGTCTCACTATCCGATAAATCACTATCTGCAAGCCGGACCTCAGCTAGATTAGATCCCATCTCTAGCAATGAGAGCTGAGGAGTAAATATTGCTTCGGGAGGAGATACTTCTAAACCCACACCATTAGGAAATGGGACTGATATATGAGTTGTCAAACTTTCATGAGCTGTGACGGGCTGAGTTGACTGAGGGATATCTTGCGCGGCATGTGCCCATCCACTAGTAACAAGTGTGGACAGAGTAACTGAGCTAGCTAGAATGTTCCAGTAGCAAACTTTTGGATGACGAGTCAGATTCATTCTTGCGATTCCTCCTGGAACGTGGGAGTGACGCCAAAGTTCATGCGCACCATGCCACCAGGAGCAATATTCACGATGCGAGATTGGCTGTTGCGTTCTTTAAAGTAGAGATTGGGGGCAAGGGCATAACCTGGAAGACTGGTGAAATCCAACACGCCACTACGAGTGCCGGGTAACATACAGGCCACAGAGAAAAGACCATCCGCATCGGTAATAATTCGATTGCCATCGTCTAAAAAGACCACCGCATTTGGGATACCGGCTTCACCTCGCTGTTGTTCACCGTCAAAGTTTTTATCAACAAAGACACGACCAATCAGGGTGGCACAGTCAGTGAGAATACCTGGGTCTACGACTAATCGATGGATACTAGGCCCGTCTTGCACAAAGAACCGATTGTCACTACGTTCAGCACTAACGGAGGCTAAATTCTCTCCCGTACCCCGTAGGGCGTCTGGAGTGACTCGCACCGCGTACAGTACGCTCATAGTGGCATCTACCGGCAAGGCTGTTGCGGTCGAGAATGTCACCTCGCTCCCTGAAGCCTGAGCCTCTATCTCAACAGTCTGATCATCGAGCACTCCTGAGACTGATTCTGGAATTAGTTGGAAGCCCTGAGGTAGTACATCTTGGATGGTGACCGACTCTAGGTCAATATCTGTGAGGTTACGCAAGGCTAAGCGATAAACTACGGTATCACCCAGTTGAGCTGCTGCGCGGTCGGCGGTTTTGGTGATTACAATTTGTTCTGGCTCGCACATCACCATGCCCAATGCCAGGGAGAATAAATTTAGACCTTGGGTTTCGGCATTAAAGATTTCAACAACAGTCTCACTAATTTCTAAACCACCGCTGGTAGATATAGGAATTCCATCTAGTGCTGTGGCCGTATAGCGAATAATTGAGTTATTGACGCCTCCGGTGCTAGCGACTAGCTCAAGTTTGATCCGACGCTGAGGATAGATAGAATCATCAGGAGTATTTACAACTAAGATATATTGAGCCCCTGTATCTGTTTGGGTTAGGCCAGCATTGATTGGACTTTGGAGAGGAGTATCCGTATCAAACAAAAAGTTATATTGTCCAGCGTCCGTATTAGTTAGAAAAAAGGGATTGATATTTTCTATATTTGGCGCTTTTCCGCTAGAAACACCATTATTCTCAATATCAGGCAATTCTGTTCTTGTTAGAGGTACTAAAGGACCTAACTCCAGCCCACTTGCATCAGGCTCATAGAGAGCAACGGAGAAACCGTCGTAGTTAGGGAGCAGATCGCCGTTGCATCCTAAAATTTGTCCTAGCGGGTCGATCAGTTCTCCTGTGTTAACCATTACCTCCGATGAACTACCACCATGAAAAATACCGCGATCGTCATCGGTGTAGTTATAGTCAGCTTGGTTGTAAAGTGAGCTGGCCTGTGCGATCGCAATATACGGTGTTTGAAGGCTACTTAACAGCAAGATAGTAGCCATACGGCGCATCCAGCTATATCTTTTGTCTGGTTTTAGTTTAGGTGGCTGAGATAGCGTCATTTTTGGCCTCAAACCTGAGCGATGAAAAAGTGAATGAGAGAGTTTGGATTGCGTTGCGATTCTCCGTTGGAGAGGCTTTGCTAACGCATATCTCAACTCACGCTGATTTGCTAAGAGAGTTAACCCTTAGAGTCCTTTTTTCAAATATTAAGCATCTGGAACTAGAATTCTTTGTTCTAGATCATCGAAAAAAGCCCAATAAATGAAACCTTAGATCGAGGCTCTAACCTTCCTATCTTTCTTTAGAAAGACTAGAGCTTCGACATACAAAGTATTCGATTTAGAAAAATACTGTTTTATGGAGAGAAGTACGGGAGGAGAAAACCCTCCTCCCTACGTTAAGGGTTACTGCACCTGAACGTTATAAGTCGCTTTAACAGCCTGGGCTGAAGCTAAGTCGTCACCAAAGTTCCATTGAACATGGGTATACATTTCAGCTGGTGCCGGTTGTAGTTCAACGGTACCATCAGGTAGGGTCACTTCGACCATAGGTTCAGCCACAAAACTTTGACCACCATCAATGCTATAGACAGTCTCAGCACTGCTGTCACTTGTAGCAGACTTTAGCATATAGGTCGTCTGCGCAGGGACTGGTTGGGTGATCGATAGACCCTCAGCCTCAACCTCGCCAGAATTAGCTCCGTCTACTGTGTAGCGCAGAACATCTCCAGGTTGAACAGTCACCTTTCCCTCTAGAGATTCCCAAACGATCTTGTCTTGGCCTTTTTCGTCCAATTCAACTAGCTGCTTCTCAGCACTCAAGGTAAGGCGAACCTCAGGACCGCGAACTGCTTCAACAATCGCGTCCTTTACCTCTTGCAGCTGAGCTAAGACTGGCTGATTAGTGGCAAATGGCATAACGGTGACTAGCACCAAGGCACCTAAGCCTAAAACAAGACGTTTCTTTGCAAAAAGACGTTGCATCATGATTACTGTTATTTAACTTCAAAAAGAGTGTTCCAAGTCTAAATAGAGCGAAAGGGACGATTCTTCTGTAGAATTCCCTTTCGCCTACCAATGCATCAGGATTAGTTAATCCGACGCTCAAACTCAACATAGCCAGTCTCTAAGGGCTCAATATCACCCTCAATGTCAAAGGCATACTTAGTTGTGTCTGTGTTGTTGCTTGTTCCTGAGATTTCAGTAGAAGGAGTAGCCGTATCTGGACTAAATCTAGAGAGTCCAGTACCTGGATCACAATCCGCAGGACCGCTGTAGAACAAGATGCTACCGGTGGATCCTGTATCTAGATTGTCCAAATTAACGCTATTCAGGACATGACGGGTATCAGGCACACCGTCCGTATCATTATCTACAGCCCAGTTGTTAGGACCACCGATAACATCACCATTGCCATCCAATGTCAGAGTCGCATTTGGACAGGCCAGTTCAGTTCCATCCTCAACGATTATCAGGTCAGACGCGGTCAAGAGTACGTTACCTTGCATAGTGCCGGTTTCAGTCTCCGAGATATTACGGTACTGAACGCGATACCGAATATGGTTCCCCGGTGCCGGATCGCCAGATACCGGTGGGCCATCACCACGAACCACCTGCGCAGTCTTGACTAACTCTAAGAAACCGGTATAAACACGGTCAATAGTGATGTTTTCAGCTTCATAGGTTGTGTCTTGGCCACCAGCTACGCTGTCAAACTGCGCCAGAATGGGTACGGGATAGCTGTTTTGATCAGTAACTCCGACACCAGGTAAGTCAATCTCAACACCATAGTCAAAGTTGTCAGGACCAGCAGTAGAGCCACTTGCACGAATGGGAACAACTACATCAGGGTCTCCTACCTGTTTAGTCCAATTGCCTGTTCCATCGTAGGTAAAGAGGGTACGGGTGCCATCGGGAGCAACGATAGTCGCCGTTGTGTTGGCAGGAAGATCGCCCGGTGTATCAGGAGTAGTGGGAGTTAGCGTAACCCAGCCATCCTCTGTACTGTCATTCCTGACTGTGTTGGTAAAGGCAACAACAGGCGGATTTCCGCCAGAGAACGGTGCAGACTTGTTGGTAAAGTCATCATTGTCACTGGTCGGACCAACAGCACCAGGAGTACCATCAGGACCATTTAACAGTGCAGAATCTGGTGCAGCAACTAGCTCAACAACAACCGCTTCACCACCACCATCGTCAGGTGTAGGCGGATTATCATCGGTAGGATCAATGGTTCCACCCTGCAGGCGCTCAGGATCAGTAGAATCATCACTGGTAACCTGATCGCTCACACCGGTCGTAATTAGATCGGTAGGATCATCAATGTAACCATCGTCTGGAGTAAATCCTTCTGGTAGAGGCGTAGTCGGATCATCAATCACATCCGGATTAAAGTCGCTGTAAGTATCCGTAACCGGATCATAGTTACTAGGTGTCTGGTCACCGGACTCATCCGTTACTGGGAATTCAAGGGACTCATCTTCGGGGGTGAGGGGGTCGTCTTCATTGCCAGAACCAAAGATTTGAGCAACGTTAGCAATGGTGATCGGTTGCTGTGTAGGATCAACATCATCTGCCACCACCACGATATCAAAACCGGTTACCGTTGTTCCGATAGGAATCGCAGTATCAGCATCTTTAATAAAACCAACTCGAGTAGCTGTGGCAGAGGGAGTTCCAGTTAACCACAAGGCTTCTACTGGATTAGTCCCAGTAGGAGATTCGGTATATACCGGAGTCCACGTATTATCAGCTGGAGTAGAAGATACAAACGATGTACCTGCAGGCAACGCATCTGAGATTAGAACGTGTTTCGCATCGGTACCATTGACACTGATGGTGATTGGCTGCAGATTAGCAGGCTGGGCCGAGCTGCCCGTCGGTGCCGTATTTCCAATCGTAAACTCTAGATCATAGGTCAGAGTGTCATCTATAGGAGAAGTCGCGTTATTGCCTGGACTGTAGGCAGAGAAATCTTTCTCAAGGGTTACTAGGGGCTGCTCAAGAGGTACTTCATTGATAGTGATTTGCCCTGTAGCACTGGCCTCACGCTCGCCATTCGCGGGTGCTTCATCTCCAGCTTCTGCAGCTGTCTGGCTAGGCCCAGTCGTATCGAAAGGATCACCTGCTGGATCATTTCTGTCATCAGCATCGTTATCATCGGTAAAGATACTACCACCTGAGGAATCGTAGGCCTGGTTTTGCGCATCACCAGGCGTATCACCATATTGCACAGTGATGATGTCATCTGACTGGGCTGAGGTAGACGTTTGAACGACGACCCGGACTTCAAAGGATTCTCCAGGAGCAACGTTTTCAATATCTGTACGGTTAGTGATAGTTTCCGTCGCAGGATCAAAGTTGCCATCATCATTCAAGTCGGCAACAATGCTAACAACACTGTCAACCGGGCCAGTAAAGTTAGCCAACGCCGGTAAACTGATATCAGTTTCGTCGTTACCAACGTTGGTGACTTCAAAGGTGTAGACAGCCTGATCACCAGGTTGAACAGCACCAGCAATACCTTGTTGAGTAGCCGGATCATATTTCTGAGCACCGGTATTGACAACAGTAATACCGGCAATCTCAGCGACTTCAACCACAACGGTATTGGATGTGGAAGTTTGAGGTGTACCCTCGGGGTCACGATAGGTAGCAGTAGCAGTGTTGGTAATCTGTGTGCCAGCGGCAGTTCCCTCTGCTAACACGACACCTATCAAATTAAATACACCACTCATCGCAAGTGCAGATGCGATAACTGGCTTGCAAAGCTTCCAGTTTAGTCTCTTAAAATTTCTATTCTTCGTCATTATTTCTGAGAACCAATGAATAAAGTGAGTAGGTTAGAGAACCACGTCTTAAAATCAACGGGCTATTGGGGGCAAAAGTATTGGGTAAGATTCGGATCTACGAAAAATGAGGGGTCATTCAGTAGACCAAAGTTAAGTCTGCTAAAACACAACTGACAACCAGAAGAGTTTGGCAGACTTAAACTCTAAACCTTTCCAAGATCTCTGCTAATATACTTTTCGATTAAAAGAGATCTTTTTGAAAAGATTTTGCGATTAATTCTAAGCAAGGTGCAAAAGGAAAATAGACTTTTTGGGTAGAAAATTAAGAGTCTATATCCTGCTGTGTTTGCGTTTTGAATGCCCGCTTATATTGGATACCCTTTTATTCCGGTTCTCTAGCTACGTCAAAGCACCTGTTTTTGTTATCAGCTATAGGTGTTTCAACTTATGGCATTACTATATTTTGAGAGACTCAAGTAAGCAATTCTCGGTTAGATCAGTCAATGCTTTGACAAACATCCCATATACTACGTAAGTGGTTATCTCTATATGGTTCTAAACACAGTATTTTCCCTAGAGAAAAGATAAAATAATAATGGGGATGGAACTCACTAAGAACTCCACCCCCATCGCTTGATTAACTTAGTTTGTGTCGCTCAATCAGCTTCAAGCGGTGGCAGACTTATAATGTAGCGATAGCCATGATTCTGAGATCCTTGAAGAGTGATTTCGCCACCATGAATTTCAGTTAACTGCTGGCTCAGTAAAAGACCTAACTCTTGGTATGCATCAGGCAATGTCGACTCGTGGAGTAATTGATTTGTGTCTTGTAGAGATATATTTTCTTCTATTGTTGTGAACTCATAGCTAAGATCTGTGAGTTTTATTGATGGCAAAATATTGTTCTGTCGTCCCCAAGCAATGACTGCCTGAGGCAGATCTTCTCCCAACCATGGATTAGAAACCCATATCGCTAGAGTGAGACGGTCTTCTTTACGTGAAATATGAAGACGTACAGTACTGCCACTAGTCGATGCTCTTGCAATGCTGAGAATTAGGTGATGCAGCAGTTGCCTAATAATACGTTTATCGAGAACCCAAATACGTGATCCTGGCTCTACAGTCAGGTTAAAGCTTATTTCTTGTTTTTCAGACTTGCGTTCTATGGGTTGCAAGCTCTGTTGAGCAAGCATTTCAACGTCTACGGGAGCGAGTAATAGCTCATAGGATTGATCATCGAGCGCCCCCAATTCCATAATCTCGTTGGTCAATGACAGTAAGTTTTGACTACTATGCAATACGACATTTGCATATTCTTGTTGTTTCTCCGTCAGTGATCCATAAATCTCACGGCTTAGCATACTAGCTATGCCAGTGATAGCAGTCAAAGGATTACGTAAGTCTTGAGTAAGTTGAGTTATTAAGCTCGCACGTAGAGTTTCGATTCTGTCTTGCCTCTGTTTTTCTAAAGTAGGCAATGATGTGTTGTCTGCTATTGTTTGTTGAAATTTATTATCTTTGAGCCAACACTGCTTTTCATATTCGCTCATCGCCCATCTGGCACTAAGCTCCAGCAGAGCTAGATCTTGTTGAGTATATTGGTGTGGCATGATATCCATCACTTCCAATGTGCCAATGCAGAATCCGTCAGATGTCATCAGTGGCACACCTAAATACGCATGGACACCATACTTTTGTACTAAAAGGCTTTGACTAAATGCCGGATGCTGGGGCACGTCTGACAGCATGATTGATTGACTGCTATCAACTACCTGAATGCCAAAGGATTCGGATTTAGGAAGTTCACGAGTGGCTGCCAGCTGATTCATTAAACCTAAGCTTGACAATCCCATGGTCGCCTTGAAGATCTGGTTTTGTCTATCAAACACACTGACCAAGCAGATAGGAGCGGCCAATAATCGGGAAATACTCTGAGCAGCCTCTTCAAAAATAGGAATTGGTTGAGAGCTATTTAACTTAAGTTGTTCAATCAGCTCCAATCGCATTTGCTCGCGCGCTATGGGCGACATTCCATCCAATGAACATACGGGACGAGAGCCAATGAGGTGGGTGGACTGACTATTTGTTCTAGCTGGGGTAACACCGTAGTGCATCGCGATACTACTAAAAATGGGATTTGGTGACTCCATCGTTCCCTGGGAATTGGGTGATTGAACGGTAAAGCTCAATATAATCAAGACATTTGGATATGTTGATGCTGATTAAAATTAACTTTTTATAGGAGTAGGGCAACTGTTTGACAGAATTATGTATAGGTTGTACGAAGGGATTTATCTTCTTAATAAATAGACAATAGACTTTGAAACAGGAGGCATTGATAGAGCATTGGGTTAGAGTGGTATAGCCTATCTGGGGTCTCTAAACTCAGGCCTCAACCTTTTTAATGTCAACTCGTTGGGACGTTTACTATGCAGCCTGTCCTTGCCGTCGGTGCTCTTTTGCAAAATCGATACCGTATTGTCCGGTTGCTTGGTCAGGGTGGATTTGGTCGTACCTACCTCACCAAAGACCAAGGACGTTTTGAGGAAGAGTGCGTAATTAAGGAATTTATACCTGCGGCAGGTAGCGATCGCTTTTCTAGTAAGGCAGCTCAGTTATTTCAACGGGAAGCCGAAATTTTATATCAGATTAGCCATCCTCAGATTCCACAGTTTCGGGCAGCGTTTGAGCAAGATCAGCGATTATTTCTTGTACAGGAATATATCGAAGGTCTAACCTACCGAGAAATTTTGCAGCAGCGGCCAGGACAGTCATTCTCGGAAACAGAGATCCGAGCTTTTTTGGGACAGATGCTGCCGGTACTGGCTCATATTCACGCCAAGGGAATTATTCATCGAGATATTAGCCCTGACAATATTATTTTGCGGCGCAGTGATCAAAAACCTGTGCTAATTGACTTTGGTGTTGTCAAAGAAGTTGTGACTCGTTTGCAAACGGGGACAACGGCAGTACAAGCAACAACCGTTGGCAAAGCAGGATATGCGCCCAGCGAGCAGCTACAGTCGGGGCGAGCCTATCCTAGCAGCGACCTTTATGCACTAGCGGTCACAGTCTTAGTACTGATGACCGGCAAAGAACCCCATGAGCTATTTGACGACACTACCTTGAGCTGGAAGTGGCGACCGTTTGCGCAAATAGGCGATCAATTAGCTGATGTGTTGGATAAGGCATTGAGCTATCGACCTGGTGATCGGTATCAATCAGTTAGTGAGATGATGCAGGTATTGCAGGGCGGTGCAGCGACACCCAAACCCCTTCAAAATTCTGCTGATGGGGTTCCAAATTCGTCAATTTCTGAAATGCGTACAGTTGCAGTGGGTAGACCTGTCGCAACGCAACGGGTGACAGACCACCAGACAGGTAAGCCTCAGGTAACTAAAACTAAAGTAGTAACCTCTGCAAAGCCTCAGGATGCGATGGATAATCCATTAGTCTTGGTAGCGCTATTTTTTGGGGCGATTATTCTGGCTGGATTTGGGGGCTGGGCAATTGTTAATTACGTCTTGAAGCCCTCTGCCCCGGATGTGTCGCCGGGGGAAGTTCAACCGTTACCACTGCCAGAGGATCTAGATGAGCAGCCTAGGCAGACCGATACCCAAGAACCTCAATCGCCAGCTCCGGTTGAAGATGGACCAACTGACTATACGACGGCTCTGGGGCTGACTGTAGGCGATCAGCAGACGGTTGAGGGAGGAATCAAAAAAGGTGAAACCGTTAACTATCAGATAGAGGGTAAGGCTGGTCAAACTCTGCAGGCAACGATAGAGGGTAAAGGTGTTGTATTTTCAGTGTTGGATGCTGATGGGAAGGAGCTACGCGGTGGGCGTCAGGTACTGGATTGGGAGGGAGATCTGCCTGACGATGGTCTTTATACAGTGCAGATCAAGACCACTCGTGGTACGGAACAAGGGACGTATGAGTTAGGGGTGGCTCTAATAGGAGCTGTTGATCCAGACGATGGACCGCTGCCGGGTACTGAACCGCCTGATACAGGGGACGATACTGATGAGGATACTGGCAATCCACCCCCTGATGAAGGTGGTTCTGATGATGAGACGCCAGAGCCACAGGAGCAAGTATCTACACAGCGCATACAATTTCCTGAGGGGCAATCAGGGACGCTGTTGGCTAACTCAGTAGGCCCCGGTCGGGTACAACGATATGTTGTCAATGCTCAACAAGGACAGATTATTACTGTAAAAATTACTCAGGCAAGCGGTCCTGTAACCTTCGATGTATCTTTCCCCGGAGGAGAGGCGATTGCTGAGGCTGATGGCGTGCTGTATTGGAATAGCTATCTGCCTTTGGGGGGTGATTATTCGGTCGATGTCCGATCGAGCAGTGATGCGGAATTTACATTGGATGTCCAGATTGTTGGACAAGGGACGGATAGTCCGTAGAACAATATTGTTCGTCGAAATTAGAGAGATTAGTTTAAGGGTGTGTGGTGAGCGGATTATTAATTGCGGCGACGGATACGGATTGCGGGAAGACGGTTTTAACGTGCGCTTTGATAGCTTACTGGCAGCAGTTTTGTTCATCGCGGCGGTTAGGTGTGCTAAAGCCATTACAGTCAGGCGAGGGAGATCGAGAGCTGTTCCAGCGATTGTTTAGTTTGGACCAGTCACTGGAAGAATTGAATCCGGTATTTTATCGGGCTCCTTTGGCTCCCCCGATAGCGGCGGCTTTGGAAAATGCAGTAGTTGACCTGGCACCTGCTTGGCAGCAGTATGTGGCATTGGATAAGCAGTGTGACTGGGTAGTAGTCGAAGGGTTGGGGGGCTTAGGATCGCCAGTTACTGATGAAATGACGGTGGCGGACCTGGCGGCAGATTGGCGACTGCCGGTGGTGTTAGTTGTACCGGTGAAACTGGGTGCGATCGCAGCCGCCGTCGCCAACGTTGCCCTAGCCCGTCAACACCGATTGCAGCTCCAAGGGATTGTTCTCAACTGCACAACACCTGATGCCGAAGCCAAACTAGAGAAACTTACCCCACCAGCCATGATCGCCAACCTCACCCGCATTCCAGTATTGGGAGTGCTGCCTCACTTTAGTGACCCAACAGATTTAGACCAGCTCAGCTCAGCGGCTCGCAGGCTAAGCCTTGAAGCCATCATGCCCACTCCGTTTTGGGTTGCCTAGAGTTTGTTTATTTTGTTTATATACTTTAGCTATATATTTGTCTGCTAGGGTCCTATGGTTTCAACGCTGCCTGCTAATACTCCAATCTCTAAAGCCCCCCCTCAAGTACGAGAGAAAATCCAAACTCTACAATCGCAGTTTGTGCAGTGGCGTCGTCATCTACATCAGCGACCAGAGCTTGGCTTCGAAGAGAATATAACGGCTGAATTTATTTCACAGCAGTTGACTCGGTGGAATATTGAGCACCAGACTGGTCTTGCCAAAACCGGTATTGTTGCGACGATCCAAAGCACTCGCCCTGGACCAGTGCTGGCTATTCGGGCTGATATGGATGCCTTACCCATTCAAGAACTTAACCAGGTAACTTACCGCTCTCTGCACGACGGTAAAATGCATGCATGCGGTCATGATGGCCATGTCACCATTGCCTTGGGTACAGCCCATTATCTAGCACAACACCGCGATAGTTTTGCTGGAACGGTCAAAATTATTTTTCAACCAGCAGAAGAAGGGCCAGGGGGTGCCAAGCCTATGATTGAGGCTGGAGTCCTTAGTCAGCCTGAGGTTGATGCTATTATCGGCTTACACATTTGGAATAACTTACCGCTGGGTACCGTTGGTGTTCGCAGTGGTCCACTGATGGCCGCCACCGAATATTTCCACTGCACGATTCAGGGGCGTGGGGGTCATGGCGCACTGCCCCACCAGACCGTTGACTCTATTGTAGTTGGGGCACAGATAGTTACCGCATTGCAAACTATTGTGGCTCGCAACATCAGCCCTATTGACTCTGCTGTGGTTACTGTCGGAGAGTTTCAAGCTGGAACAGCAGTTAATGTTATTGCCAACAATGCCCGCCTCAGCGGCACAGTACGTTACTTTAATCCAGAGTATCGAAACTTGTTGCCAGAACGAATGGAAGCCATTGTTGCCGGAGTCTGTCAAGCCCATGGAGCTAGCTACCAGTTTGACTATCACCGCCTGTATCCACCTGTAATTAATGATGCAACAATTGCCGAACTTGTTAAATCTGTTGCCAGTGCGGTCATTGAAACTCCAGCGGGTATCGTCCCGGAATGTCAGACCATGGGTGGTGAAGATATGTCATTCTTTTTGCAAGAGAAGCCAGGTTGTTATTTCTTTTTA
The DNA here is from genome assembly GCA_039178155.1 of Cyanobacteria bacterium P01_H01_bin.105. Lineage (GTDB taxonomy): Bacteria > Cyanobacteriota > Cyanobacteriia > Phormidesmidales > Phormidesmidaceae > Leptothoe. Next base: position 5,536 of record JBCDFI010000010.1, on the reverse strand, counting down.
GGGTCAGCTAATCCTGATTTGAACTTGGCATATCCTCATCATCATCCTAGATTTGACTTTGATGAAACAGTATTAGGCACTGGGGTAGAACTATTTGTCCGATGTGTTGAGAAATTTTGTAATGATGCATGAGCAGGGTCAGTTGCCAAGGGTAAGCAAAGCCCATCCTACAGACGATATTGGCCCATCACTCACAAAAAAGTCTTGGCAGGGCACCCTGGCGCTGTGCTTTACCAATGTCGATGGTAAAACCCTACCATCAAAGGCTCATAGCACTTCACCCCTACGCATTCAGCGACCTTTTTATCCAGCAGCAGCCCCGAACAATTGTCAGAGTGTTATTGTTCATACCGCTGGTGGCATGGTAGCTGGCGATCGCTTAGATATGGCCATCACGACAGAGCCTAATACTCAAGCTCTCGTAACCACTGCTGCTGCTCATAAGGTATATCGTAGTCAGGGCGACTGGGCTGAACAATCTATTCATTTGAAGGTTGGAACAGGGGCCTATTTTGAATGGCTACCTCAGGAACTAATTTTGTTTAATGGAGGCCGCTTTCATCAGTCTTTAAAAGTAGAGTTAGAGACTGGTGGGATCTTGATCTCATGGGATATTACTCGCTTTGGCCGCAGTGCTCGGGGGGAAACGCTGGAGACTGGGCAGTGGCGATCGCAAACTGAAATCTGGCAGCAGGGATCCCCTTTATGGATAGATAGACAGCAACTAGCAGGAGGGTCCGAGGTACTGAATAGCCATAACGGCTTAGCAGGCTATCCAGTCGTTGGCACATTCTTATTATTAGGTACCCCCATTTCTCCAGAGCATCTCAACGCTATCAGAACTCTAATTATCGAGCTTAAGAGCCCAACCTTTTGTGATATTAGCGTTACCCAGCTAGAGCAAGGATTAGTTGTTCGCTATCGGGGCTCTTCCAGCCAGATAGCTCGACAGTATTTTATCTGCATCTGGCAGTATCTACGAACAGAGATACTAGATAAAGCATCCTACATACCAAGAGTTTGGGGCGTTTAGTTAACTAGCCCTCAGCCGACTTGAGCCTATCTTGGTTTAATATCTCTGTTGTGGTCAGACTCCTTCGCACCCTATGCAACTCACTCCTCAGGAAAAAGATAAGCTGCTGATTTTTACTGCTGCTCTAGTGGCCGAACGTCGTAAAGACCGAGGGGTCAAACTCAACCACCCAGAATCCGTTGCGTATATTTCTGCTGCAATTTTAGAAGGGGCAAGGGATGGGCGTACAGTCGCCGAGCTGATGACCTACGGCACAACGTTACTAAGTCGTGATGATGTCATGGATGGCATTCCAGAAATGATTCACGAAGTACAAGTAGAAGCGACGTTCCCGGATGGAACTAAGCTGGTTACCGTACACAATCCAATTCAGTAGGTGGATAGTACGATAGTGCTGTTGGAGAAACGTTACACACAACTTCTAAACACTTAGAAGTTAGAACCTAATTCATTGTGATTGCTTAGAAGTTTTTATGGTTGAGTCTGGTAGGTCTGTAGATGACAGTGACAGTCTTCAGGATATAGACCTGGATCAAGAGGGTCGTACCCACATACTAGAAGCGATAGTTAAGACCTTAGACCGCTATGCGTTTCCAGCCGCCGCCGCCAGAGCCCAAGCTGATATTCAGCAGCGGCTAAATGCAGGTGGCTATAGCAAAATTATTGGCGGATATCAGTTTGCGGAAACTTTAACCAATCAGCTGCAAACTCTGACCGAGGATCGGAGTTTGCAAGTGTATTTTAGTCCTGAGCTGCTGCCAGAGCTGAGTGCAGACACACCACCGACGGCTGAAGAGCTAGGCTATCAGCGACAGCAGAGTCAGCGTCGTAACTTTGATATTAACCGGGTGGAACGACTGGCAGGAAATATAGGGTTTTTACAGCTTTATGGGTTTGAACCACCGGAATTTGCGGGTGAAACCCTGGCAGCGGCCATGACCTGTTTAGCTCATACTGAAGGACTAATTATTGATCTACGCTATAACCGGGGCGGCTCACCTGGAATGGTTTCTCTGCTGTGTAGCTATTTACTACCGCCATACCCAGCCGTGCATTTGAGCGATGTGAACTGGCCTGCAGAACAGCGCACTCAGCAGAGTTGGACCTCGGCCTACGTCGGCGGGCCGCGCTATTTGGAACGACCTGTGTATGTTTTGACAGGTCCAGAGACAGCTACCGCTGCTGAGGAGTTTGTATATATCTTGAAGCAGCTAAAGCGAGCCACTCTGATTGGGGAGACAACGGCTGGGAAAGCAAATCCAGGGGCTGGGCAGCGACTCCATGACCATTTTTGGATGTTTTTACCCACAGGCCAGGTACGGAACCCAATGACCGGTGAAAACTGGGAGGGTAGCGGCGTATTGCCAGATTTTAAGGTACCGGTTGAGCTGGCGTTGAAAGTAGCTCACTATATGGGGCTAACTGACTTGAGCAAACAGGCTCAGCAACCAGCTCAACAGAGGAAGCAGGAGTTAGCGGCTGCTTTAGAAACTGTCAAAAAGCAGCTTGATCAAATGCAGCAAGATCTAATTAGTCAGCTTGGAGGATTGCGATAATGTCTAGTGGCTCAACCATTGTTCCTGGCGAACTGTTACCGGCAGATGGTGACATTGAACTCAATGCCGGTCGTGCAACTGTCACGCTATCGGTGGCCAATAGCGGCGATCGCCCCATTCAGGTGGGGTCTCATTTTCATTTTTATGAAGTGAATGAAGCTCTCCAGTTTGAGCGAGACCAGAGTAGGGGGATGCGTCTAAATATTCCGGCAGGTACAGCCGTAAGATTTGAACCTGGTGATGAACGTTCTGTGACCTTGGTGTCCTTAGCAGGAGAGCGTCAGGTCTATGGCTTTAATCAACGTATAGAGGGTAGCGTGTAGGACTCCTAAAAAATCAGCCCTTTGTGCGGTGACAACGCAACAAAACATAGATTATGTCTGATAGGGGAATTAACAAACTGAATCAGGAGAGTATGTCCTAATTTAGAGCGTTAATGCCGATATTTTCTATCTCTGGCGGCATCTAGCCCAACCGGGCAACCAAATGTTTATGTGTTCTGAGATTAACTGACGTTGACTATGTTACGACTACATCATTTTGCTGCGATCGCATTCCTACAAGGGGCTTTGCTCTTGAGTAATGGACCGGCATGGGGACAGCCTTCTGAGAATACGGTAGGGCTACCGGAGGCAATTACCCCCAACCTTGAAGGGATTATAGATCTCGCCGATACGGATATGCCCTTGGGTGTTGGCTATCTATCCCCACGCAGACGCTCAGGTGTCCAAGCGAACTGGCTGACAGAGGTAGAGCTTCCTCTGTACAGTGAACCAGGTGGCGAGCATTGGGGTTGGATTTGGCAAGGTTGGCTGATTCCCAATGGGCAGCAGGCCTTTGCCATTGGTCGTGATGCTAGTTTTACGATGGTTAGCGTTGATCCGCTATTGCTAGCCTTTCCTGTATTGGAAATTCGGGATGATGGCTGGTTACAGATGCAATATACCGATGGCGGCAGTGCCTGGATTCATGACGATCTGTTAGACGATCGGGGCATAGAACTGTCGTTTTATTCTTGGGGAGAGCGATTAGCTGAAGCTAATGTAGTAAATCTAAGGAACAGCGATGACGCTCAAGTGTTGCGATCTCAACCCGAACGAGGTCGAAATGTCCTGAGCTTGGTTAGCCCGAATAGTCTGATCGAACCCCTAGAAGTTAAAGATGACTGGATTCGTGTGCGGGTTACCCGACCAGCCAATGGCTGTGAACCTCTAGCTGGCGCTAGTGAACAAGAAGGCTGGCTAAAGTGGAAAGACATTGATGGGGAAGTCCTAATGCTGCCGAGCCGAGATGAGTGTGCAGGGTAAAAATTGCCATGGCTGCCTTAGCAGATTGGTCTAGTATCCAATGGCCAATCTCAGCCAGTCACACCAGAAAATTAAAAATGTTCGTCATACACTCGTCGGGGCTCCGTAGCTAGCGTAAGCTATCCAATGGCTGTGCTTTTTACCCTCTACGCCCAGGAGACTCCGATGAGCTACCGCATGGATCGCCGCGCCTATGCTGAAACCTATGGACCCACAGTGGGAGACCGGGTTCGGTTGGCAGATACCGCCTTGGTGATTGAAGTGGAGCGAGACTTTACGACCTATGGTGACGAGGTCAAATTTGGTGGTGGCAAGGTCATTCGCGATGGCATGGGCCAATCGCCTATTACCCGAGTCGATGGCGCGGTAGATATGGTGATCACCAACGCCCTAATTTTGGACTGGTGGGGGATTGTCAAAACAGATATCGGGATCAAAGATGGCCGCATTGCCAAGATTGGGAAGGCGGGCAACCCTTACATCCAGGACAATGTAGATATTATTATTGGCCCCGCAACAGAGGCTGTAGCAGGTGAGGGAATGATTGTCACCGCTGGAGGGATTGACTCTCATATTCACTTTATTTGTCCACAGCAAATTGAGACCGCGATCGCTAGCGGGGTAACCACCATGATCGGCGGCGGGACAGGACCTGCCACCGGCACAAACGCAACCACCTGTACGCCTGGAGCCTGGAATATCTATCGGATGCTGCAAGCAGCAGACGCATTTCCGATGAATCTGGGGTTTATGGGGAAAGGCAACAGTGCCCAGCCTGGAGGGCTGATAGAGCAGGTCCAGGCTGGTGCCATGGGGCTGAAGCTACATGAAGACTGGGGTACCACCCCCGGTGCCATTGATACCTGCTTAGGTGTGGCCGATGACTTTGATGTGCAGGTAGCCATCCACACTGACACACTTAATGAAGCAGGCTTTGTTGAGAATACGATTGCTGCGTTCAAAAATCGGGTGATTCATACCTATCACACTGAAGGAGCGGGCGGTGGACACGCACCGGACATTATCAAAGTATGTGGTGAGGCGAACGTTCTACCGTCATCTACTAATCCAACCCGCCCCTATACCCGCAATACCCTAGATGAGCACTTGGATATGCTGATGGTGTGTCACCACCTTAGCCCTAGCATTCCAGAAGATGTCGCCTTTGCTGAATCTCGTATTCGGCGAGAAACAATCGCCGCTGAAGATATTCTGCACGACCTTGGGGCTTTCAGCATGATTGCCTCCGACTCTCAAGCCATGGGCCGAGTGGGCGAAGTGGTGATCCGCACCTGGCAGACAGCCCACAAGATGAAAGTCCAGCGGGGTGCTCTAGTAGAGGATTCGGACCATAACGATAACCATCGAGCCAAGCGTTATGTGGCTAAGTACACCATTAATCCTGCGATTACCCACGGTATTGGGCATGAGGTGGGCTCTCTAGAAGAAGGCAAGCTGGCAGATATTTGTCTGTGGAAGCCGGCATTTTTTGGAGTAAAGCCTGAGATTGTAATTAAGGGCGGGGTGATTGCCTGGGCGCAAATGGGAGACCCCAATGCCAGTATCCCGACACCGCAGCCAATCCATATGCGGCCAATGTTTGGAGCCTTTGGTGGGGCGATTGCCAGCACCTCTCTAAC
>JBCDFI010000009.1:0-26679 GCA_039178155.1 Cyanobacteria bacterium P01_H01_bin.105 | reverse complement strand
GTCTCTATGGTCTTTATAGAGGCCGACAGCTCAAAGTACTTAGCCACCTGCTAGATGAGGTTGATCGCTTTAATGAAATGATTAAAGCAGTTGAAATTTTAGAGGAACTGCGTCAAACCGACCTGACGTCTAAACGTTTGGCATTAGATAATCCAGAGGCTGTTAAAGAAGCACTACATCTCACTCGCGAGAGTTTAATCTGTGGCCTCACAAGTGACAAAATTATGCGCAAACATCAGCGATTTATCGCCCGTCGGCACGAATTATTCACCAGCATCGAGATGAACCTCTCCAGCCTGCAGTCACTCCAAGCCTCTGAAATAGCTGGAGATTATGCCCAACTGCTCAATGAAGCGCTCCAGGTGGGCACTAGCGTTCATCAGGAGTTCAAAACTATGAAAGACTAACCCCGCCGCCAATTTTCCGCTCGAACAATACTCCTATTAGCAAATCCAATTTATGCTGCCACCAGGGCATACGGCAATTGCTTATATTGCTGGCAAATTAACTCCCAAAGTATCTCTACCAGCAACTGTAATCGGTGGTTTGTTGCCAGACGTTGATATTTGCCTCATCCTGTGGCCTCAATTTAATCAAATCCACCGCCTGGTCACTCATAATTTACTATTTATCGCCACATTGGCCCTGTTAGCGAGCCTAGTAGTGAGGCAGCGACGAGCCGTTGTCTGCGGCCTATTGTGGGGTGGGTTACTTCATCTGCTGGTCGATGCCTGCTTTGATACCAATCCCTCTAATGGTATAGGTATTGCCTTACTTTGGCCTTTTAGCACTCAGTATTTCTCGCCGATCAATCTATTGGTTCCACCTCAAAATCCAGTGACATGGCATCAACCATTGGCAATGTTCCGACAGACAATGACAGGCCTCTGGTGGGAAATTCCTCCCTGCCTGGTCGCCATCGGATTGAGGCAACGGTTAAATCGAACCAAACATTAAGGTCGACTCTCCGTAGTCTGCTACGCAAACCGATAGACTTTAGTGGATAATAGTACATATATCTCGGCTGTCATTTAGTTGTAAGGAAGCGCCTGCCTATTCTAGGTTTAAAGGGCTTCAAGGGTAATTTGTGTTTATGAAAAAGACGTTCGTCCTCGATACCAATGTGCTGTTGCACGATCCCAAAGCTATATATCGTTTCGAGGAAAATGACGTCATCTTACCCATCGCCATTGTTGAAGAACTAGATCGCTTCAAAAAGTCCTTAGATGAAACCGGACGCAATGCCCGCCAGGTGTCTCGGACTCTAGACAAACTTCGGGGACAAGGCAGCCTAACCGAAGGGATTGCTCTAGAAGGAGATGGCACTTTAAAAGTCTCTTTATGCCATCAAGAAACTCTTTCCTCTTTGCCACTGGAGCTTGAGGGAGACAAAGCCGACAATGAGATTTTGGCAGTTGCCCTAGAGCATAAACAAACCTGTCAATGCCCTGTGGTGTTGATCAGCAAAGACGCCAACCTTCGCATTAAGGCGGATACCCTGGGTCTAGCGGCTGAAGATTATGAAACGGATAAAATTGATATTGAGGATCTATATTCAGGTACTGGAGAACTGCTAGTAGATGCGGAACAGCTCAGCCAGTTATTCCGTGGTGGCACCCTAGAATTAGAAGGTAAATTTTATCCCAATCAGTCACTTACCTTAATCGATGTCAATAACCCAGCTCATACGGCTTTGGCTATGGTGGATGGTGAGTCTGGTCGCATTGTCCCCTTACCTAAAGTGCCCTACGCAGGCATTTCTCAAGTACATCCACGCAACCGTGAACAGAAGTTTGCATTAAATCTGTTGCTAAATGACCGTATTCCTTTGGTTACTTTGGTGGGGAAGGCAGGGACAGGCAAGACTCTATTAGCTATTGCGGCGGGTGTTCAAAAAGTTTCCGAAGAGAAAGCGTATAGTCGTTTGTTAATCTCTCGTCCAGTTGTTCCCATGGGGCGAGACATTGGTTACTTGCCAGGAGATGTCAACGAGAAGCTAACGCCTTGGATGCAGCCTTTATACGATAACTTTGATCTGATTTTTGGTACCCAAGACCCGTCCGGCAAACCCGCCCACTGGCGACGAGGTCACGAAGAACTCATGGAGATGGGACTATTGCAAATTGAAGCGTTAACCTACATCCGAGGACGAACATTACCCAAACAGTTTTTGATTGTGGATGAGGCCCAAAACTTGACTCCCCATGAAGTAAAAACTATTTTGACCCGTGCAGGCGAGGGTACAAAAATTGTATTAACGGGGGACACAGCTCAGATTGATAACCCCTATGTAGACGCGGCCAGCAATGGGCTAGCCTATGTTGTAGAACGATTCAAGCATGAATCATTAGCCGGCCATATTATTCTGACACGGGGTGAACGCTCAGCCCTAGCAGAGAGATCTACAGAATTATTGTGATGTGTTGTACAGCCTTTAGCGAACATCGCTCCATAGCGGTAGGTAACCAGTTGGGAAAGCTAGAATAGAGATGTTTGATAAGCTTTCGATCTATCATGGCCATTCAGTCGGGCGACTATGAAAATCTGCTTGCTAGGTGCAGTGACTATCGAGGGGCACTTGCCATGCTTAAGCAGCATCGCCCCTATCTAGAAATGTTGCCCAGTGTACGACGGCCCCAGGAAAGTATTGTCACCATACCTTTGCCGAATGTGAGTATTCGTCGCTCTATCGATAGTCCGATGGGACCGATAAATAAGCGTCGCGAGGTCGTATCTCTGCCATGTGATTTGGTGATTCTCATGTGCGATCCTGAATGGAAAATCAAAACTGGCATAGATGTGGTTCTATTTATTCATCGTCCAGATGAAGATTTTTCAGAATTGTTGTATCGGTGGCGTCAGACCCAAATATTGCTGTCAGAAAACTATGAATGGCTCATGCCGATACAGTATGAGTACTTACTCAATGAAGGGTCTGAGCGGCCCTATCCTTTGTTTGTTACCTTTCCCCATACGCCTGAGCGGATTATTCGCGGATTAAACGGCGCACAGCTACCCGTGATTGTCTACACACCTACGCTGTGGAGTGATCCAGACGATCGTGCTGATTTGGTTAATTCCCCCCAGTTTGAGTCTGAGGAACTAACTGATGATGGGGAAGAGGCTTTGCGGGAATGGGGAATTGATATTGAGATTGCCGATGAAGGAACCGAATAGGCGATAGTAAAGGGAAGGGTATCCTCTGTGAGGACTGAGATAGTCTGATGCTGCATTTGAATTTGAGCTTTGAGTGTTGAATTTAATGACCGACTAAAGGCGCATGCTATCTGGAATACTCCTTGGCTATGGCTGATATTTTTAGCTCATACTGTCTATTGGTTAACGGCATTTCCGAATCCTGATGAGGCCTATTACTGGCTTTGGGGTCAGCATTTAGATTGGTCTTATTATGATCATCCTCCCTTCCACGCTTGGGTGCAGGGACTATTTTCCCATCTGGGGCATTCTCGATTTGTGCTGCGATTGCCCACGATGCTCAGCAATGGGCTTTTTTTCTGGGCATACTATCAAATTTCGAACTATCTCTATGGTAGCCGAGCCAGCAGGGCCTGGTTTGTCATTATGCTGTGCTGTTGGAGCAGTCCGCTTTATTTTCTGTTACTAACATTGGCATGGCATGACCAGTGGCTAATGGCGTTCTCGCTATTGTCGGCCTACTGGTTTATACGGTTTTTAGATGGTGTGTGGCTCAATGGACAAGGGCGAACTAAATTTCTCTATGGCGCAGCCGCTATGTTGGGTTTAGCTGGGCTATGTAAATATACGGCTGTGTTTGTGGGCCTATCAGTTTTAGGTGTGATTGTTTATCAGCCGAAACTTCGACGATTGTTGCAGCAGCGGCGACTATATGGGGCAATTGCGATCGCATTCTCCATCAGCCTACCTATCCTGATTTGGAATCTGCAAAATAACTGGCTGTCGTTTCAGTACTATCTGACCCGTAGCATTGACAGCGGTGGTGGACCGATGCTGAAACCAGAGGAAGTTTTATTTTTTTGGCTGACTGCGGCACTCATTTTATCACCACCTTTAGTTTGGTCCTTAGTACAGTCAGTGCCGCTTAAAAAAACGCTAAAATCACCGACCTATGGCACCGTAGCCCTTGGATTATTCCTAACCTCGACGGGGGTACTATCGCTGTTAGGCCTGTTTTCTACAGCCCTCTATTACTGGAATGTTTTAGCCTACCTGTTGCTGCTGCCGCTACTGCCGCTATTTTTTATAGATGCTCACTCAGATACATTGCGCCATCAAGGCTGGCTCAACAGCATTCAAATCTTAGGTGCTGTTGTCGCCTGGGTAGTGGTAATTAACTACTGTCTTTTACCCGTGTCGGCGCTGTTTGGACCAGCGGGCGATCCGGATGGTCGCATGTCCTTTGGCTGGGATCAAGTGGCCACAGTTGTCCAAGACTATACCCCTCGGCACGATTTGCTATTAACTACCGACTATCGTTCGGCTGCAGCTTTGGCCTATGCCCTCAATGACCCTAGTGTCTTGGCAATATCTGAGCGCATTGACCAGTTTGATGTGTGGACCAGCTCCCGCTCAATTATTGGTCAGTCGGCTTTGGTGCTAGCCGATGACTGGCATCCCTTTACTAAAGATGGACCGCTCCAGTTAACGTCTGGTTGGGATCAGGTTGCAACGATCCCGGTGCAGCGATTTGGAGTGAATGTAAAAGATTACTATCTGTATTCGGGGATGGTAGCAAAGATAGGAGAGAAACAGGCTACCCCCGCTGGGCTGTAACGGCTGATTAGCTGCCCTCGATCCCCGCCTGGTGCTCACATTTAAATCCTTGCACTCGCCACTGTTCTAGGTCCACAGCCGTGAGTGCTACCACCTGCTTACAGGTGGGTTGATAAAACTGAGACACCAAAGCCCAACCCAGGCTTCGACTGACGTCTAATGTGGTTTTCAAGGTCGATTCTTGATTTCCTGGGACGCCTGTCTCATCTACGACAAGGGGCTCCACCCAAATACCATGAGCACCCAACAAAATGCGCGCGAGAAGAACGGCTCGACGAGTATGGCTGCCGGAGGTGACTAGGGTTACGTGACGCTTACCCCAGCTCTCTAACAGCGGCACAGAGTAGACAAAGTTGCCAAATGTAGAGTCAGCGCAGTTTTCTAACCAAACTTGATCTATGGGGGCTCCAATTTTCTCAAAGAGTAGGCGAATGCAGGGAGCGCTGGAGCCAGAGGATATCAGAATAGGGAGGGCGGTCGAGCGTCGGCTGGCCAGCTCAGCCATATGCATTTCCCGACGGATGCTACCTCCCAACACTAAATAAGCATCCGTCGGTGTCTGACTCGAATGCCACAGGTTGCTAAATGTAGCAATGATCACCGCCGCTAATAGTCCCAGACCCAGGTATCTCAAACGTCGTTTTAATAACTTGGCCTCAGACATGATTTAGTAGCTCGCAAGACGGGCTTCCGTAAATATACTCCTGTAATTGTGCGGTTAAAAGAATATCTTGTAGATGGATGATAAGTCTTTGAGGACGTAGTATCTAAGGTATTTGAGCTAAAGAGCAAAATCTTTTTTAGAACTTGTCAACTGTCATCCATTCTATCGACAACAAAAGTAAGGTTTGGATAAAGATTCAATAGTTTTACGTAATTAGTTAGGTTCCTGCGCTAGATTTAAGGCCAGTATTTACGCTGAGTCGCCCGTAAGAGGCTGATCCCAAACTGATCGCCCGATTACGTAAATAGTGCTAGATAGTGCAAATTTACAGCTGCACAGATTTCAAAGCTTATTTTTCCTAGCGTTAATTTTTATCCCGGTCTAATCTACTCTTCCGCTTAGAGTCTTATTTTTACGTTTAGAGTCTCACATTGCTTGCAACCGTTTTATTAACTTCTGCCGCAACCGTTTCAATGAAAACTACTTTAGAGTTACTTCGGTCGACTGGCGCGATCGCAACAGTTATTCTAGCTCCCGCACTTATACCCTTTCCGGCTGAGGCGGCATTTACAGATGGACCCAAGGCGATTCTTGATGAAGCATGGCAGATCGTACACCGCGAATATGTTGATGAATCCTTTAATCGCACAGACTGGGTTGAAGTTCGACAGGATTTGCTAGGGCAACGCTACACCTCACGTCAGGCAGCCTATACCGAACTACGTCGTGCTCTGCGTCGTCTAGACGATCCCTATACCCGTTTTCTTAGTCCCGATCAATATGCTGATCTCACTGATCAAACATCGGGAGAAGTCTCTGGGATCGGTATCCGACTCATGCGAGATAATACTGCCGGTGCGGTTGTTGTTAGCGATGTAATTAAAGATTCTCCAGCGGATGTGGCGGGTGTCATGGCTGGGGATCATGTACTGGTGGTGAATGGACGCTCTACGGACCTGCTCAGTGCAGAGCGCACATCTCAACTGCTGCGAGGAGATGCTGACACCCAAGTCACTCTGACAATTGAACGGAATGAGGTTTCTAAAACCTTTGTACTGTCGCGAGCACGGTTGGAAGTTCAGATAGTTAATGCCAAACTTGAAAGTCAAAATGGCATCAACGTAGGCTACATTCGCCTTGATGAATTTAACGCCCATGCGGCTGAGCAGATGGAGGCAGCAATTGCTGAGTTAAGTAGGCAGGGGGCCGATGCATTTGTCTTAGATCTGCGGGATAACCCTGGGGGATTGCTGCAGGCTAGCATCGATATCTGTCGGATGTGGCTGCGTCGAGGTCCCATTGTGCGCACAGTGGATCGCAGCGGCGACAGTGAAGAAATTTCAGCCAACCGCACTCACCTGACTGAATTGCCTCTAGCTGTTTTGGTCAATGGGGAATCGGCCAGCTCTAGTGAAATTGTTACCGGAGCACTGGGGGATAATGACCGAGCCATTGTGGTTGGTAGCCCCACTTTTGGCAAGGCGTTGGTTCAGTCTTTACATGGTCTGTCGGATGGATCTGGCATTGCCGTTACCGTGGCCCACTATTTCACCCCTAATGGTACAGACATTAGCAGTCTGGGCATTACTCCTGATATTCAGGTCGACCTGTCTTCTGACGAACGTAGCACCTTGGTCAATAATCCCGATCTAATGGGTACAGCAGAGGATCCACAGTTTACGAAGGCTGTGTCAGCTCTGGCTACTGAGGTTGCCATAACAAACCAACAGCAGTCTGAAACTATAACCTCTCCTGTGTCACCTGCTCCTCAACTAGGCAGGAATACCCCAATTCGCGAATAGATAAAGGTCAATCATTAATGCTATGGCGAGAAAAGCTATAGATTCGCTGGGTGCTCAGATCTTCACCAATGACGGCTGGTGACTGCCAGCTAAAGATCTGACGATCTAACCCCACTTGCAATGTGGTAAAAGGATCACTGCCATTGGTAACCAACAGGTCTAACTCTTCTAAATCAGACCATTGAATCAACTGCTCCAGCAGGGTTGCGATCGCACATCGATACTGATTCTCCGGCTGCTGGTACCAGTGACTATCCACCGGCTCCGCTACACCCAGGTTAACAATGAGCGCCTCGGGACTAAATAAAGAGACCGCGATTGACCGGGCTTCTTCTTGCAATAGCAAGCCTGCATCATAGGCCAGCTGACGTAGATGGTTCACCTTTTCATAGCGTTGAGCCGACGGTAAAGGAGAATCCCAGTGCAGCGCCAAGGTACCCAAATAAGATCGCAAGAGTAGATGCCCTAGCTTTTGCGCTTTAGTCGATAGATAGTCAGAGTTGTAGGTATTCGCTTCAATTAGCAAAGGCATACGATCCACCATTTCCAGACCATACCCCTTGAGACCAGCAATTTTGCGAGGATTATTGGTAATCAGCTTAAATTGATGCACCCCTAAATCATTCAAAATTTGAGCACCGATGCCATAGTTACGCTGGTCTACTGGCAGTCCCAGTTTTTCATTGGCCTCAACCGTATCAAAGCCCATATCCTGCAACGAATAAGCCTTGAGCTTGTTGACTAAACCAATACCGCGTCCTTCTTGCCGCAAATAGACCACGATGCCTGCACCGGCATTTTCAATCATTTTTAAGGCTGTTTGTAGCTGCAGGCGGCAGTCACACCGTAGCGACCCCAGGGCATCTCCTGTTAAACATTCAGAATGGACTCGCACCATCACAGCGTTAGTCTCAAATGTGGTCGGGTCTCCCTTAACGATGGCTACATGCTCAGAATTATCTAGCAGGTTGCGATAGGCATAGATATGAAACTGACCGAACTGAGTGGGTAAATCAGCCACGGCTTCTCGCTTGACCAGCCGTTCATGGCGCAGACGATAGCTAATCAAATCGGCAATACTGATCAGCTTGAGTTCATGGGTTTGGGCATAGTCAATCAATTCCGGCAATCGCGCCATGGAGCCGTCAGCATTTTGAATTTCGCAAATGACACTAGCCGGATATAGTCTGGCTAGTTTGGATAAATCCACCCCTGCTTCTGTGTGACCAGCTCGTTTGAGCACTCCTCCTTCCTTGGCTCGCAGAGGAAAAATATGTCCTGGTCGTCGTAAATCCTGGGGCTTTGCTTCAGGATTAATGGCAACTTGAATGGTACGGGCGCGATCCTCGGCGGAAATACCGGTCGTTACTCCCCAGCTGAGACTGGCATCAATACTGACTGTAAAAGCGGTTTGTTCATTTTCATCTTCAAACCCATTACCACTCACCATTAAGGGCAGATCTAGTTCATCTAGGCGATCACCGGTCATGGCTAGACAAATTAAACCTCGAGCCTCAACAGCCATAAAGTTAATCATGTCGGGGGTCGCAAACTGAGCGGCGCACACTACATCCCCTTCGTTTTCACGGTTCTCATCATCTACGACAACAATCGCTTTACCAGCTGCCAAATCCACTAGGGCTGCGTCGACGCTGTCAAACTTAAATTCTGCCAGCTTTTGCTCTACGGTCTGACTCGCTTCTGAACTGGGTGATATAGAGGATGGATTAACGTTGGCAACCACGGATTCCTGCCTACTGACTGTCAATTAACTGCCAATAGATTGTAATCGTTATTTTATCGATTGCTGAGATTAGCTATTAAGGAGATGACGGCTGAGAATTTTGTAGCGGATCGATCCAGACGATGGGATGCCGACTAGGATCCTCTTGACCGCTCTGTTCACGCATTATGCGACCAGACTGTTCTGGGTCAAAATTATGGCTAAAGTCCTGCCAGACACCAGCATGTTCCTTCTCTAGAGAGAGAATAGAATGATTGAGCTGCTCCAACTCTGCTTTTTGCTGACGGTAGTAGGGAAGAAGCCTGGTAATTGTGGAGGTGGCAACAACCGCCAGCAAAATATTAACGGTGAGTTTGACCGTAGACTCTAAAACCAACGATTGGCGTGCCTTACTCCTAATAGTCATCGGTCTTGCCCGTCGAGTCATGGATACACGTCCTTAGCATGTTGCTGAGCTTGACCATATTATGGAGGCTATTGTTTCATTTACACCACAAATTGCTCTTTTTTTGTGCCTTTTTGCAGAAACTTGTATGTAACTGTGAAAAAAAACAAACAAAGCTCTAAAAAAAGCCTCAAACATAGGCTGTTTGAGGCGATTATAAACATTGCTCAAAAAGATTGGTTAGGCCTAAAACAGTAGACGGAAATTCGAACTTCCGTCTGCAGCTATCAGGCTAGTGCCGAAATGGCTAGGTAAACTAGATATGCGTTTACTTGTAAAGTTCGGTGCCAAGACGAAGAGCCAAAACACCGGGAATTAAAGCAACCAGCAAGGCGATGATAATTTGAGTGTCGGATAAAGCCATGGAGTGCCAAGTTCCTTACTAAATATTAACTACTATACTCATAGAGAATTGTTGACTAAAACTGACGCAATCAGACGTTTTGTGGTTAATCTGTTACAGACTTTAACACCAGAGCCACTGAGCGACATCCGATTACAGACGATTTTTGGGCTTAGTCTACTTAGATTGGAGGCAGTTTGCAAAAAGATACTGCGGTTACCTAACGACCTGTCATTAAAGAACGTTACAAATTTATAGGATCTCTAATATTTGCAAGCTATTCTCAGAAGCCCATGCGCCTGAATTAAAATGTAGCTTCTACAACACCAGTATTAATGGCGACTAAGCTATCACTATTAGGCATAGATAGGTGATGAAATTAGGTTTTAAAAACTGCCTTACGGGTAGCTATTTTGTTTTTAAGTAATGAATACAGGTTCCTCCGATATTGATAATATTAGCCCCACTGTACCGAACGACATCAGTCAATCCCTAAATGTCTCCTCTAACTTTCGGTCGGCTTTAGATCTGAAGCTGACACGAGTTCAACGGGATGTGCTGCGGATGGGAGCGCTAGTTGAAAATTCTTGCCTGTTAGCGAGGGAGGCACTGTGCGATCGCAACATCGATGCCGCTAGATCGCTCAAACTCCACGATAAACAAGTTGACTACTTATACCGACAGATCGAAGTAGACTGCATCAATCTGATCAATTTAGAAGCCCCGGTGACCCATGACCTGCGTTTGGTCAGCGCTCTAATGCAAATGATTCGTGATTTGGAGCGCATTGGAGATTATGCCAAGGACATCGGCGAAGTATCCTTAAAGCTATTTCCCTATCCTGCCCATGACGCGATGGAACAGATCCAAGTCATGCTAGACCGGTGTCGGTCCATGGTAGCTTTGAGCTTACTTTCTCTTTCAGAGTTAGATGTAGATGCCGGTCGAGAAATCAAAAAAAAGGACGATGTTGTCGATGACGATTATGACCGTTTGTTTGATCTCTTGGTACAGACCCCTGTCTCTGAAAGTGTAGAACCTACGGTATTGCTAGTCCTCGTTATTCGTTACCTCGAACGGATTGCAGATCATGCTACAAATATTGGCAGACGAGTGGTCTTTGTCGTCACCGGAGAACGCCACTAAACCAGCATCAACCGACATTAAGATAAATTATTTGAAACATATTTGACATAGCGGTCACTTTAAGGAATAGTGATACCGTTCATATGCTAATTTTCTTGAGCGTGCTCAGCTAAGATCACTATGAACGACGTACCATACTGTGCAGCGGTAGTTTAGAGTCATTTTTCAGGGATGCGTCTTGGGGGAGTGCCCTCGTACCTTGTAAATTTGCAGGTTGCTAAGTAGTGTGGCCGTTGTACTTAAGGTCCATGGAGTAACGTTTGTCATTGGCGTTTGGGTTTTGCAAGGATGCAGCTTTTGTAGGTTTCTGAAAAAGCGATGCGTTCTATGCCCAGTCTCTGGCCAAGAAATCAGTGGCATGTTTCACTAACGCGTAGGATTCATCGCTACATGAATTTTTCAATTGCCTCTTTGCTAGCCAACTTTTCAAACGACAAGCTCGTTACGACCAAGACCTTAGAAAAAAAACTCAACTGTTCTGATAACTCCCAAGTTAGCGATCTAGGAATTGCCCTAGACGCCTTGGAACGCATTGGTGTACTTGAAAAAGAGCGCGGCAAATATCGTCGCATTCATGAAGATGGAGTGATTGAGGGTAAGCTACGCTGCTCTAGTAAAGGATTTTGTTTTGCTATTCAAGATGAAGAAGAGGCGGACGACATCTATGTGAGAGAAGCCCATCTCAACCATGCTTGGAACGGTGATCGGGTATTGGTCAAGGTGACTAAAGAAGGGAATCGCCGCCGCAGTCCAGAAGGCGAAGTGCAACTCATTTTAGAGCGTGCCAACTCTTCGGTATTGGCGCGCATTAAAGAGACGGAAACCAGCGATCGTTTACAGGCTGTACCCTTGGACGATCGTCTATTGTTTCAGCTGGACTTACAGAATAAAGACAGTGATGACTTGAACTACGCCGATCTGCAAGCGGCTATCGATCATCTAGTTCACGTAGAGATTCTGCGGTATCCCATTGGACAACATTTGCCCCATGGTCGGGTGGCTCAGATTTTGGGTAGCGATGCGGAAGCTGCCGCTGATATTGACATCGTTTACTGTAAGCACGATCTGCCCCGCGCTTTTCCTGAAGAAGTAATGATGGCAGCTAAGGCGTTACCGAATCGGGTGCGTAAAGCAGATATTAAAAAGCGGATTGATTTGCGAGATCAAACCACCGTGAGTATCGATGCTGACGGTGCCCAGGTGATTGATGATGCCCTTACCTTAGAGCAGCTTGATGATGGCAACTGGCTGTTGGGAATTCACGTGGCGGATGTTTCATATTATGTGCCATCTAATAGTCCAATTGATCAAGAAGCCTATCGACGAGGAACCTCGGTATATCTAGCGGACTCCCCTGTACCTTTGTTGCCACCGCCCCTGTCGACATCGCTATGTGCGCTGCTGGCAGACAAAGAACGACTAACCATTTCTGTGATGGTTATTCTTTCTGCAGAAGGAGAGGTACTGGCCTATGAAGTACAGCCATCGGTTATTTGTAATGACCATCAGCTTAATTATCATCAGGCCCAGGCAATTTTAGCGCGCGATGACAAGGACGCCATGGAGGCTCTGTCATTTAAGAAGCGCGACCTGGCTAAGTTTAAAGAATGTTTTGAGATTGTTGACCAGCTGTTTGAGGTGAGTAAGCTGCTACAGCAACAGCGTAACCAGCGTGGATCGTTTGATCTAAACTTGCCGGATCATGTATTTCCAGAAGAGGCAGGAGAAGAACTCTCTCATTATCTCTCTCCTAAGTTTCAACATGATGACGAGGGCGGTCTGGGCGTCATGGTCGTTTCAGACTTGCTGCCGGCACGACGTATTGTCACGGAATGTATGTTGTTGGCCAACCAGCTGGTGGCTAAACACCTCAAAGAGTTAGGAGTCCCGACTATCTATCGTCTTCACGGCACTCCCGATCCTGGTGATGTTCAAGAGCTGATTAAATTAGCCAACAATATGGGTCTGAATTTGCAGCTAGAGAGTGAAGATGCGGTTCTACCCAAAGACTACCTGGGGTTTGTTCAGCAGTTTAGTCTGTCTAAAGCAGAGAAAGTGCTGACCTATCTGTTGTTGTCTACATTAAAACCGGCCTCCTATAGCAGTCACCCCGATGGGCATTTTGGTCTGGCCTTAGAAGACGGCTATACCCATTTTGCGTCTCCAGTCAGACGCTATCCTGATTTGTTGGTGCATCGAGTGCTCCATGCTGTGTTTGATGAGGGTCGCGATCGCAAAACCACCCGATCTAAAGACCGGGTTGATCTTCGCAGCAGCAGCAGTCACGGCAATGTTAGCTGGAGTGTCTTGCCACCAGATAGTCACAATGAGTTTGAAGAAAGCTTCCACCATATAACCAATCACCTCACTGAACGAGAGCGACTGGCTCAAGAAGCTGAGTCTGACTTGGAAGGTCTAAAAAAAGCTGCCTTTATGCAAGCTCATACGGGTGAAGTATTCCATGGATTAATTACGGGTGTACAATCCTACGGATTTTTTGTGGAGCTTGAAGAACTCTTGGTAGAAGGGTTAGTCCATGTTAGTTCCCTTAAGGATGACTGGTATGAGTATCGTTCTCGCCAGCAAAAGTTAATGGGCCGCAAAAATCGACAGCAGTATCGTCTGGGGGATCGAGTAGAAGTACAGGTGAAGAGCGTGGATTACTATCGACAGCAAATTGATCTTGTCGCTGTGGGTGGAGGTAGTGAGGCAATCGACGATGATGACGATGACGACATCACCAATAACGAGCCTATGAACGGTGAGGACGACGGCTTTAATGACAGCGAAGAGTAAAACCATGTCTCAAGATGCGCAAGCAGCATCCGTCCTCAGTTCTTCCCCTGATTATTCGAAATCTCGTCCTCTGGTTTTAGGTATCACTGGTGCATCTGGTTTAATCTACGCTGTACGAGCCCTCAAGCATCTATTAACAGCAGGTTACGAGGTTGACCTAGTGGCCTCTAAAGCTGTCTATATGGTGTGGCAGGCTGAACAACAGGTGCGTTTACCGGGGGATCTGACTCAGCAAACCCTATTTTGGCGCGAGCAAGCCGGGGTGAGCCAAGCTGGTACTCTACGCTGTCACGCGTGGAGTAATGTCGGGGCGACCATTGCCAGCGGCTCATTTAAGACCTTAGGGATGGTAATTATGCCGTGCAGCATGAGCACGGTGGGAAAACTGGCGGCTGGCTTAAGCTCTGACCTTTTAGAGCGAGCGGCCGATGTGCAACTAAAAGAAGGTAAGCCACTGGTTTTGGTGCCTCGTGAAACGCCCTTTAGCTTAATTCATCTACGTAATTTAACGACTCTGGCCGAAGCGGGCGCTAAAATTGTTCCAGCGATTCCAGCTTGGTACCATCAGCCTCGAACAATTGACGATCTGGTAGATTTTGTCGTTGCTCGGGCCTTAGACCAGCTAGATATCGACTGTGTGGCGTTAAATCGTTGGCAGGGACATGGTGCCGAGGGTGAATCGTAGAGTGGGTTAAGCCCACTCCATCCACAGACTTAACAGTTGTTGGGAGATGGTGATGGTTCAGCTCATTACATGTCTATTGGTGGTAGCAGCTCTAGTTATATTAGTGTTGCAAAATTTGAGCCCTGTGCTGAGCTTAGTGGTGCTGGGCAGCTCGGTGGGAGCGTTACCGTTTTCTGTCTGGTTGGTGGGTGCGATCGCGCTCGGGATGCTGTTTACTCTACTCACTTATCAGCTAGTGCCGAATAAACGCGCTTATCGTCCCATAGGTAAACGGTTAAGCGAACCCGAACCTGCCGGTCAAAACACGTCCAACCGTAATACTGGTAACGTCCCACCAGGCCGATTTCAGTCGCCGACCGACCGTCAAAACCCCTACGACAAAGACTGGGAAAGTTTTAAGGCCCCTGAACAGTGGGACGACTGGGGACAGCAGCAGGATGCTAGACCAAGACCGTCTGTTGGCGACGTTGCCGGAAACTCAATCGGAGACTCAATCGGCAATACGGTCAGAGATATCGAATCCGGCTGGGGCGACGATGACTATGAAGCATCAGCACGATATGCCTCTAGACAGGAGGCTGGCCCCGATATCGGTTGGCATGAGGGTACTGGTCGGGCAGAAGATTCAGACCGTCCCCCATCACGCACCTACGAAGAAGGCTGGCTCTATGGCAATGATTCGATCAAGGATTCGACCAACGACCCATCAGGAATGCCTGAACCTGGGGCACCAAACCCCACAGAACCCGATGAAGACGTTTACGATGCCAACTATCGGGTAATCATTCCTCCCTACGACACTAAAGACGATAAAGAAAATTGAACCGTAGAATTAGCGGCCAAAGCAGTCGGAGAGGCCCTAATTGCTCATCCACCAGCGTGGTTTGTTGGATAGGTTCCCACCAAGTACTTGAGGCATTGAGATTGCTTAAAGCTTCTTGTCCGGTCTTTTAGCAGACTGTATTTTTTGGAGAAAAGTCACCCAGCTATGAGGCTTCGGCACAATAATTGCCAACACAAAGAGAATCAGCTGAACTGCGACAATGCTGGGTCCAGAAGGCCAATATAAAAGGGCCGATGCGGTCATTCCTAAAATAGCGCTAAGGGCACCTAGTGCCATGGAAATTAAGATGTACTGGGTAAATGTGCGGCTAAGTAGGCGGGCTGCGCAGGCGGGGATAACAATAAACGCGCTAATCAGCAAGACGCCAACAGCTTTAATGGAGATGCCAACCACCATCGATAACAATACAATAAAGGCGGTTCGCTGGGCTGAAACAGCGACACCGCGAGAGATAGCCATGGGTTCGTGCAGGGTGAGGAGAATCTGAGAGCGCAATGTGAGCCCAATAAACAGCGCACACACCAGCAGCAGCACCGCGCTAAAGATCAAATCTCCAGTTTGCACCGCGAGAATATCGCCAAACAACAGAGTGTGTATGCCACCCTTGTAGTCGTCTCGCAGACTTAGCAAGATAATGCCGATCGCCAGGGACGCAGAGTAAACAATATTTAGCAGCGCGTCCGTCCACAGGTCAGCGCGTTCTAGAAAATAGGTGACTCCCAGGGCAAAGATTATGGTAAACGGCATCAGCACCCAGGACGGGTCCAGACCCAGTAAAAAACCAATGCTAATGCCCAGCAGAGCGGAATGCCCCAAGGTATCGCTAAAGAAAGAAAGCTGCCGCACAATAGTAAAGCTACCCATCAGACCGCCCATGAGACCGGTCAGCACACCCCCCATCAGTGCCCGCTGCATAAACGGCAGTTGAAACAGTTCAACAGCACGGACGAGTTCAATCTGAATGGTCATAATGAGCGCGGGATTGGCAGGAATGGTTGTAGCGAACAAAGTCAGCGCCGTAGGCCAGCGATAGGGTCTCGGGGCTGAGGGCATGATCTGGGGTGCCTTCGCAGAGTAGCGTACGGTTGAGACAGAGGACGCGATCGCAGCTCTGACGCACCATATCCAAATCGTGGGAGATTTGCAAAATCGCCCAGCCCTGTTCTTCCTTAAGCTGGTGCAGCAGTTGATAAAAGTCTGCCTCGCTGCGGGCGTCGAGTCCAGCGGGGGCTTCGTCTAGAATCAGCAGTCGCCGGGGACGGGCCAAACAGTAGGCCAACAGCACCCGCTTGGTTTCTCCACCGGATAGCTCACTCACTAACTGATCGCGCAGATGCCAAGCTTCGGCCCGCATCAGTGCTTCTCCAACAGCCTGACGGCGGGCCCGTCTACCAACCCAAGGCAGCTGAAGACCCAATCGGTCCCAGCCCAGACCGACTAACTCCCTTACAGTAATCAGGATACGGCGGTCAAACAGAAAGCTTTGGGGTAGATAGGCAATCTGTTCTCTTACGGCGGCAGGCAAACTCCCTTTAGCTGATAGAGACTGCCCCAGCACAAATACATCCCCTGAGTGGCGCGGCAAGATACCTAGAATCGCCTGAATCAGGGTGCTTTTACCGGCACCGTTGGGTCCCACAATGGCGGTATCCATCCCCGCTGGCACCGTAAAAGAGACATTCTGAACCGCCGCGTAGGAGTCCCGATACACAGTGAGATTCTGAACCACTAAGACCGGGTCGCTCAACTGTTTTCTCCTGACTGTATCAATCTGTTTTTCTGTTCTTTCAATGTGTTTTGCTTACTGTTTAGAAATTCAGTCCCAGCGGGAGCATAGCCACGGGCTGACTCAGTTGGAAAGGATACCACGCTTGAGTAGGCTCAAAACCAGCAGCCAGGTTTTCAGCATTTTCGCGCATCGTATTCAGGTAGTAGTCTGGCTCAGTAGCATCTGGCCCGCCAGCTTCCAACGGATCGAACTCGCTGACGCCAATACCTAGATCTTTGGCAATGGTGTCAAAGGACGATTCCCCTGCCTGGGGTTCAGTCAGAATGGTTTTGAGTCCTTCAGCCTGAACGGTTTCTATGACGCGCTTCACGTCTTCTGGGGATGCGCTCTCTTCAGGCAGACCCACCAGTACCTCAGATTCTAGCCCGTAGCTGCTGGCAAAGTACGCCGCAAAGTCATGGAAAACTACAAAGGTCTGGCCTGCAAAAGGTGTCAGTTTCTCGGTAATTTCAGCATCCAATGCTTCGAGTTCGGCAATAAAGGCGTCGGCGTTAGCCGTGTACTCTGCTTCGCCTTCGGGGTCAGCCGCGATCAAGCCGTCGCGAATGTTTTCGACCTGCTCAATGGCGCGTTTAGGGTCTAGCCAAATGTGGGGATCAAACTCACCGTGGTCATGGCCTGCATGGGCATCTTCCGCGTGGGCCTTATCTTCGGCATGGGCCTCGTCTTCATGCCCTTCATGCCCTTCGTGCTCGCCGTGATCATGCCCTTCGTGCTCGTCGTGCTCGTGCTCGTCATGCTCGTGCCCTTCATGGTCCTCGGCTTTCTCTTTGTCATGGCCGTGGTCGTGGCCGTGGTCGTGGCCGTCGCTGGCGAGGGTGGCAATCCCTTCGCTGGAGTCAACGGCAACCAGGTCAGGATTTTCGGCATTTTCGATCATGTCGTCTAAAAACGACTCTAATTCCAGACCGTTTTTCACCAGCACGTCAGCATTTGCAACGGCCTGAACATCGCCTGGTTTGGCTTGGAAATCGTGAGGACCAACATTGGTGGGTAGCAACTGGGTGACCTCAGCTCGCTCGCCCGCCACCGCCGTGGTGAACTGAGTGATGGGTAAGAATGTAGTGACGACCTGTAATGCTGGCTCTGTAGTTACTTCAGCGTTGGTCGTATCGGCTTCGGTTGCCGAGTCAGGAGTCGTGCAGCTGCCTAGTGCGATCGCACCCGCAGCGATCCAGAAAAACCGACGCAAACGGTTCGAAGACGGGATGAAGAGTGCAGATTTCATGGAGAAGGCGTCCTCAAAGTAACGTGACCGGGTGACAAGTAAGGGCTTAGTTCATTCCTAGCAGAAGCCCTTACTTGAATGACATCATACAAAAATGATAACGATTATCGTTCCTGCGTATTTTACCCTACTTTTTTGGACCGCAATTTGGAATACCCATATCTACCGATTCAGTTAAGAAAATTGTTGAACAGGTGCAAAGCCCTTGGCTTTTGAGTAATTCACAGTTTTAAAGGAAAGCTGATTGCTGTTTGGACTGTACAGCGTGTAAGTGGCCTGTCCAGGAATACGCCCAACGGAGCCGACACCGACGACGCGACGGGGCGTTTTGCCCTGGTCTTGGGGGGCTTGGGGACCATCTAGGGTTGTTACTGTGGACTTGAGTTGGCTAGGGGTGATCCAGCACTCAAAGGTACGGCCAGACCGCCCACAAAAGAGATGGTTAGCATCGGCCCGAATCAGGCGATCGCACAGTTCAATGGCGGGGGTTTCTGGAGTCAGTTCGTCAGCATAGCCAGCTGTGCTGCCGTGGATGAGGAGACAGTCCAGTTCGTGGAAGCCAAAGTGTTGCGATCTCAACCACCTCACCGATGTCCTCGACACCGACTCCCACAGTGCCTTGACCCCATCGCCACCAGCTAGCGCCATTAATTCCGGTGCTTCCGGCACCCCACTCACCCCATGCAGGCTAAAGCACTGCTCTTCCCACCAGCCAACGCACACCTGGGGCACTAGCTCGCCAGGAAATCGCAGTCGTTGGATCACGGCCTCGTTGTCGCGCTCACTGGCACCCCGCAGCCCAACAACATCTCCTAAAACATAAAGCTCAGTGACGTGTCGCCGCCGCAGATCTTTTAAAACCGCTTCATAGGCTGCTAAATTTCCCTCAATGCCGCTCAAGATTGCCCACTTCACTCGTCTGTCTCCATCGCTTTAGTGCCGCCCACAAATCATCGCTCACAAACGTGGCTCGGATCATCTGCCCGTTCCGCAAATTCCATGCCCCTGGCCAGCCGCCAGGCGAAGATAGGTGGCAAGCCTTTCTCGATAATGGCCTCACAGGTTTTGTTGTAGTCGTAAGACACTTCTCGCAGAGTCACCTGAGCTGTATCGGTGTCATAAATCACGTAGGTAGCATTGGGCCGACCGTGGCGGGGCTCACCCACGGAGCCTGCGTTGATAATTCGCTTTAACGGTACTTGAATCTGCTGTAGGGTTTCGCCACTGTCGGCAGCACCGACCTTGACCGACAGAGCCGCATCTTCCAGTCGCCGATCGTAGGGCACGTGGGTATGACCACAAAACAACACATCCGCATCAGCACTCAGCAACCGCTCCAGCACAGCAAAGCCATCCATACTCGGCAACAGATACTCATGCTGGCTGTTAGGGCTACCATGCACAAAGCACAGATTGTCTTTTCTTAGAGTCATGGGCAGCGTCGCCAGGTACTCTCGCACCTCTGGGTGAATGGCGTTGTTGGTCCACTCGTGGGCGATACGCCCCCGCTGCTCTGCCAGCTGCGACGGATAGCTGCACTCACAGGCATTTAAGCCCTCAACAATGTCTTCATCCCAACAGCCCTGGCAGGTGGGAATCGCGAGCGAGCGAATCATCTCCACCACCGCGTTGGGCTCAGGACCGTAGCCCACCAGATCCCCTAAACAATAAATCTGTTCGGCTTTTTGCGCGTCAATATCAGACAGCACCGCATTAAGCGCCTCATAGTTACCGTGAATGCAAGACATCACTGCCAGTTTCATGCTGTCACTCCCTCCGTCTCAGATAGGCTCTCAGATTGTTCATAGTGCTGCTGGTACTGTCGCTGATATTGAGCCAATATCTCGTCTGACAGGCAAGTTACCAGCAGCGTTTCCTTAATCGTGTTCTGTTGCAGGTTATACCCCACCACTTCTAAGCCGCTCAGACGACTGGGGCGACCCTCTAACCAACGCGGTAGCTTCAATTCGGTATATTCTAGCCCCGGCATCCCCTCTACAAAATCCACATAAAAGGCTTGACCGTCCGGCAGCTCAAAAATACCTTTTAGGCGAATTATCTGACCGTAGGCTCCCCCCGTCAGTTCAATCAGAAACTCGTCTAAACTAGGTGGGTCAAACACCTGCCCAGTCAGGGGTGCGCGCCACAATGACGGTAAACGACCTGCCTGGGGGATTTCAATGTTGTTGCCTGTCACCACCTCATCAGCCCAAGTGTGCCATTCGGACTCGGCCAGGTCAGGGGGCACAACAGCAACTCGGCGGCAGGGCAGTCCAGGCAGCATGGCTAAATCAATGTGAAACCCCAGCTCTACATAAATCTGCCCCAACTCGGACAGATCCATCAGCAGAGCTGGGGCTATGTTATCTTCTATCACTGACACTTGTGGAAAACGGTAGCCGATTCTGAGCCGATCAACCGCTTCCGCACCCGCCCCTGGGTAGAGGTAACCCAGTCCAGCGGCACTCAGGAACTGGCTGATCCAGGTGGTTTTACCAATACCCGGCGGACCAGCGACAACTATGATGTTGGAGGTGTCAGAAGACATAGGTTAACAATCCACCAGTTCAGGGGTTTGATTCAAGATTTGGCTGCGCACCGAGATGAAGTCTAAGTAGGCTGGAGAGGTCACAGCATCGGGCCGAAAAGCGGCTAACCGGTGACAATTTTGGAAGGCCAATTTCACCTCAAAGTGCTGCTCAACCGTGCGCCGAATTGCATCGCCGCCCACCATCCGCAGCAGATGTCCCCGCGCCTGTTCGCTCGGTGGGGGAACCGCATGGTCAGCCCAGGCTTCTCTGCTCTGGTAGACATGCTCTGCCAAGGATTCAACAATCCCCAGACATAGGGTAACGACTGCCGAATCGTGTCGGCAAAGTCGCTGTTGTCTACACTGCCCAAGGCTGCCTGACGGACCATACCGTCACTCACATTTAGAGACATAATATTTTTCTAGTTGAAAGATGCACGGACGTGAGTATAAAGTGAGAATGATAATCGTTCTTATTTTTAAGGTTTATTTTAATCTTGATTGAATGCCGCTATTTAGACATGTGAAGCATGTCTGGAAGTGCTTTCGTAGCCAAACAGTTATTTAAGCTTTGCATGAGTGAAATAATGTCAAGCTGGCGGCCAATCAGCACCATTTCTGTTTTTGGGGATGTTGTCCACTCGCTGTCATCTAGGGTAAATCTGTTGCCGCTGAGTTGAAATAGGTGACGCTTTGGGCTCTCTTCAAACCAGAGGATGCCCTTGGCGCGAAACACGTTAGTGGGCAGGCGATAGGTCAGAAACTCCTGAAACTTGTTAAGCGCAAAGGGTCGATCGCCTGTAAACGAAACAGACACAAACCCATCATTGCGCAGGTGTTGAGTAGATGCAGTGGCCTGCTCAGCATCCTGTTGTGCTACAGCCACGTCTGCTAGCTGAACATTGAGAATCAGCGATAGGGGAACCTGGCAGCGATTGGTGTGCAACACTCTGGCTTTGTCTTGGATGGTATGAACGTAGTTTTCTAACGTCTGTAATTGTTTTGCTGGTACGCAGTCTGCTTTGTTCAGCAGGACAATATCACCATATTTTATTTGACTCAGAACCGCGTCGCTCTCGTAGTTGACATTGGGGTCAAAAGTTTCAGCATCTATTACGGTAATCACGGCGTCTAGCTGAGTCAGGTCTCTTAGTTCTGTGCCCAGAAATGTGAGCATGATAGGGAGCGGGTCGGCCACGCCTGTGGTTTCTAGCACCAGGTAATCGATACGATCTTGACGCTCTAGAATACGATATACTGCGTCTGAAAGATTGTCGTTGATGGTGCAGCAAATACAGCCGTTGGTGAGTTCGATCATGTCCTCTTCAACAGCCACCAAAAACTGGCTGTCAATGTTGATGTCGCCAAACTCATTCACTAACACGGCCACCTTAAAGTCATCAAAGTTTTCAAGGATATGATTCAGCAGTGTGGTTTTTCCACTGCCTAAGAAACCAGTGATAAGTGTCACTGGTAGCTTCTGTGTATCAGTTGTGGGCAGCATTGCTTGCATGGATAAAGCGGAGTGTTATCTATTCGGAAAAAAACAAACAGCAAAGAAAGGATGCCAGCCTAGACTGACATCCTGGTGTGGAGTAAAAACTCTCTGCGGCATTCTTTATCGAAAAGTGGGCTGATGGCGAATCAGATCCATAAACTCCTGGCGGGTGCGGGCATCGTCTGCGAAAACACCTTGCATAGAGCTGGTAACCGTCCAGGAACCAGGCTTTTGGACGCCGCGCATGACCATGCACATATGGCTAGCTTCAACCACAACGGCCACCCCCTGGGGCTGTAAAAGACCCTGGAGGGCATTGGCAATTTGTTGGGTCAGCCGTTCTTGCACTTGCAAGCGACGGGCGTACATTTCACAGATACGGGCAATTTTCGAGAGACCGATCACCTTGCCATTGGGGATGTAGGCCACATGGGCACGGCCTAGGATTGGCAAGATATGGTGTTCACAGGAGCTAAACAGATCGATATCGCGCACCAACACCATCTCGTTGGTGTTTTCGTGGAAGATGGCCCCGTTGAGTAGGTCATCCAGCGACTGGTGATAGCCCGATGTCAGATACTTTAGCGCTTTGACCACCCGCTTGGGTGTATCGATTAGTCCTTCGCGGTCTGGGTCTTCGCCTAACCCCAATAGCAACGTGCGCACCGCCTGCTGCATCTCTTCGTCGGAGACGGGAGACTCAGACTGGGTGCGGACAGACTGCTTGCGGATATCTTCGGGTGAAACAGATAAGGTCATAGATAAATGGAGTTAGCGGTTGGTAGGTTAAAAGCGCGATGGCAGAGCCGGTCTAAAAGACCATCGCAAAGCAATCGGCTCCTTTCAGCATGCATTCGGCATGCCAAAAGACTGGATATCAGGCGAGACAGTCGGCTAGCTGCCGCCGCAGCTGCTCAGCATCGAGATGCCGCCCAATAAATACAAGCTGGTTTCGAGGCGGGGTGCGCCATTCTTCCCCGGTAAGGTCAAACCGGGGGCCGCTCAGCTGAAAGATGTTGCGAAGCTCGCTTTCTTGAAACCAAAGAATTCCTTTTGCACGAAAAATATCTTGGGAGAGGCCTTCCTGTAAAAAGGTCTCAAACTTTTTGATTTTAAAAGGGCGGTCGCTCTCAAAGGCAATGGAGACAAATCCATCATTCTCAAGATGGGCAGAATGGTGGTGATGATGCTCGTGGTGCTCGTGCCCGTGATGCTTGTGCTCGTGCCCATGATGCTCGTGCCCGTGATCATGATGATGGTGCTCATGGTGCCCGTGATGCTCGTGGTGCCCGTGATCGTGATCGTGCGCTGTCTGCTCGATCTCTTCTTGGACCAGTTCAGTGTAATCTTCAGGATTGTTGTACCCCACATCTAAGATGAGTGGCAGAGGTACCTGCCCCTGCTGGCTGTGGAGGACTCTAGCACCGGCTTTGACCGTACCAATATAATCAGCCAGTTTTTCCAGCTGCTCAGGAGAGGCCAGATCGGTCTTATTCAAAATTGTGATGTCTGCATAGGTAACCTGTTTCAGCGCCGCCTCGCTTTCAAAATGATCGGGGGTAAAGGTCTCGGCATCGACAACGGTAATGATGGAGTCTAGCCGCGTGAGATCTCGCAGTTCCGTACCCAAAAACGTCAGAATAATAGGCAGCGGATCGGCCACGCCAGTGGTTTCAATCACCATATAATCCACCCGGTCGTGCCGTTCGAGTACGCGGTATACCGCATCGACCAAGCTGTCGTTAATGGTGCAGCAGATGCAGCCATTGCTCAGTTCTACCATGTCCTCATCCATCGACACCAGCAGCTGAGCGTCGATGTTGATGTCGCCAAATTCATTTACCAGGACGGCCACTTTCCAATCTTGATTATCACTGAGGATATGGTTCAACAACGTTGTTTTTCCACTTCCCAGAAACCCTGTGATGATCGTGACCGGCATACCCCGCTTGAGGGTTAACTCCGATGAGGATGATGTTGAGATAGTCATACTAGACCTCAAAATTTAGAGTTAGAAATTTGAGTTAAAAAATTTGAGTCGAACAAATGCATCCAGACTTTGATCCACAGGCTAAGCTGTTGCAGCACGGGCCTTTGGCATCAGCACAGCCAGCATAAAAATGACAAACTGAACGGTAACAATGCTTGGCCCAGAGGGAAAGTCAAACAGTGCGGACACCACGATACCCAGGGCTGCACTAAGACCGCCCATAGCTGCTGATGCGATCATGTATTGACTGAAGGTACGACTGAGGGCACGGGCGGTGCAAGCAGGGATAACAACAAAGGCGCTAATCAACAGAACCCCAATGGCCTTAATGGCAACGCCCACTACCAGCGATAGCAGCACAATAAACGCTGTCCGCTGTGCACTGACCGAAACGCCCCGAGACTTTGCCAGCGGCTCGTGTAGCGTGAGTAGGAGTTGCGATCGCAACGTCAGTCCCAAGAACAGCATACACACAATCAAAAGGATACCGGCCAGTATCAGGTCCGTGCCTTGCATTGCCAGAATATCGCCAAACAGAAGCTGACTAAGGCTGTTCTGGTAGCCATCTCTAAAGCTGAGCAAAATGATGCCAACGGCCAGAGAAGAAGAATAAATAATATTTAACAACGCATCTGTCCACAGCCCGGTACGCTCTAGACAATAGGTAACCACCAACGCAAAAACAACCGCAAAGGGCAGTAAGACCCAGCCGGGGTCAAATCCCAATAAAATAGCCATACTAATGCCCAACAGTGCCGAGTGCCCTAGCGCATCACTAAAAAAAGAGAGTTGCCGGACAACGGTGAAGCTTCCCACCAGACCGCCTGTTACCCCAGTGAGAACGCCACCCAATAGCGCTCGTTGCATAAAGGGCAGCTGAAACAGCTCGTAAATTCGCGTTAGCTCAGTTGCCATCATCGCCATAACAGTAACCAGAACAGAAACAATTAGCTGCCCGCATTCGCCCTCACCCAGCCTGAAGCAGCCGTGCCGCCTCTTTGGCAAAGTACGTTAAGATCACGTCCGCCCCAGCTCGCTTAATGCTTGTCAAGGTCTCTAACATCACCGCCTGCTCGTCAATCCAGCCCTGCTGAGCAGCGGCTTTAATCATGGCGTATTCTCCACTGACGTTGTAGGCGGCAACGGGCACATGGGTGTGTTGTTTAATTCGAGAAATAATGTCCAGGTAGGCCAGAGCAGGCTTCACCATAATAATGTCCGCCCCTTCTGCAATGTCTAAGTCAATCTCCTTTAGGGCCTCCCTCGCATTGGCCGCATCCATCTGATACGTCTTTTTGTCACCAAATTTAGGTGCGGACTCCAGCGCATCACGAAACGGGCCATAATAAGCCGAGGCGTACTTGGCCGAGTAGGCGAGAATGCCCACGTTGATCCATCCTTCAGCATCCAGGGCCTGCCGAATGGCTCCAACCCGGCCATCCATCATGTCCGACGGGGCTACCATATCAGCGCCCGCTTCGGCCTGCACCAGCGCTTGCTTCACCAGGACGGCCACCGTTTCGTCATTCAGAATTTGTCCCTCTTTCACAATGCCGTCATGACCTTCACTGCTGTAGGGATCGAGAGCTACGTCTGTAATCACCAGCAGTTGGGGCAGTGCCTGCTTCAGTGCCCGCACCGCCCGAGGGATTAAACCGTCAGGGTTGTAGCTTTCTGTGCCCGCATTGTCTTTTTGCGCATCGGGAATTAGGGGGAAGAGTGCGATCGCACCAATACCCAACTCCCAGGCTGCCTGGGCCTCCTCCAGCAACAGATCCAGAGAGTAACGAAAACAGCCCGCCATGGAGGGCACCTCCACCTTTTGCCCCTCACCCTCCATTACAAACAGCGGATAGATCAAGTCAGCAGCGGTTAGTACTGTCTCTTGCACCATCCGCCGCAGCGCCTTGGTACGACGTAAACGCCGGGGGCGATGCACTGCACCACCAGCAGCAGGTGCAGCGTCTACTATCGCCTCAGCAACATCTGTGGCGGTTGAGGGGGGCGCTGACGTAGGAGACATAGAGGTGGATGACATAAGATGGAAACCCGTTATGATAATGATTATCATTCTTGGATATCTTACATCAATTTTCCGAAATTGCAGCGCTAGCGCTGACTTGTCAGTTCGCAATCTTTAAAAAATCCATGACTCAGGTTCATTGCACCCCGGCCCAAAAAGCGGTACTCCAATTACTACGGCAGCAGATTGAGCCAATCTCGGCCCAGACACTGTATACCCTGATCAAGCAACATCAGCGGATTGGTTTAGCAACGGTATATCGAGCCCTAGATGCGCTAAAGCGGATGGGCAAGGTGCAGCATCGGGTAACGCTGACGGGAGAGAAACTCTACAATGCCGTGGAGCAGGACCGTCACTACATGACCTGTTTGGACTGTGG
>JBCDFI010000008.1:0-27595 GCA_039178155.1 Cyanobacteria bacterium P01_H01_bin.105 | reverse complement strand
TTGTCACGCTTGGCGGGGATTCTTGGAATAGCTTGGGGCCACTGGTGCTGGAAACCCAATCGTAGAACTCTGTACGCTGGGTTATCGCCTCGGGGGGATTACCACTCGTATCTGGTTCTAGCCAGCTTGGGTGCTTTAGCTGAGTACAGTATAGGTGTTTGGTTAATGGCGTGTGTTAGCGAGGCTATACGGATTCCCCTATTTAATTCAATTAATACTGAGTTCTCTAGACTCCACTTTGTAAATGGAATTCAAAGACAAAACCCCCTTTGCAGGTGTCGTGTTTAATAATCCGCCCTTGCAAAATAAAATCTCCTAAAATAAGATTGACCGCTTTTTCTTTATCTCTGATTTCAGCTTTAAGGCGTTCAGCGCGATTTTTGACTAGTGTTTCTTTAGCCTTAGCTAGTCGGGTACTGAAGGGTAGAGACGCGCAACCAAGCCCAGTATCAACCACTTCGATATCCATAAAAGAGTGATTAGTCTCGAAAAATGTGTTTCGATCCATCAGCCTCAACCAGCCTGGGGACATACGCCTTTGGGTCGGGCGTTTCAATTTCTATGTCAAGCGTGACGCATGACGTACTTAAGCCATCAGCTACGCTTTCTCGGATGCTGTCGCATACATGTGGGAGGTATCTAGATACGGGGCCATCTTCGATCGCTTGAGCGATTAGTAGAAGTAATTTGGTATCAAGTGTCATGTGGTTAAATCAACGGGGTGGTTTATATTTTGTTGCCCGCACGGTCCACACAGCTTTAGTTTGTTGACGCTATCTAAGTTCTTCCGGTCTTTCTAGATTGAATTCGTCAGTGGCCTTGCCCCCCTTCATCCCACGTCTACGGTTGTGTTGGTCGTTTAGTTTCCACTGCTTGTTGAGAGCCTCTAGCTCAGCCTGGTTAGCCTGGTAGAACTCACCCGTGATTTTCTGACTCACTTTAGATATATCTTTGAGCAAACGTGGGGACAGTGCCCACATCTGCCAAGTATCACCATCGGCCTTGAGGTTGTGATCCTTGACCGCATCAACACATATCTCAAGCCATCGTAGGGCATTCATTCTGCGAGTGCTCATCTTGGTTTCAACCCGTACCGTTTGGGCCGTGGGCTGAGTGACCGGCTGAGTCTGTTCTTGTTTGCGCTGGGACTGACTGAGGCGATTAAGTTGTTGCTGCATAGCGAACAGTTGTTTCTCTATGTTGCTGGCATCATCACCAGGGATCGGGGGCTCTGATTGCTGCCGAGCCTTTTCTGTTAAGCCTGAGTCAGCAACTGATAGTTTTGCCTCAAGTTTGCTCACCTTGGTAGCCAGCTGACGCTTATCTTTTCGGAGCTGGGTTAGCTCAGCTTGGGTAGCTTCGTAGTGTGAGCGTAGATATCGGATAGCATCAGTCTGGTTCCATCCTTCAGCATCACATAATATGTTGACCCATTCCCGATCAGACTCGTTACAGCCAATGCTGACACGCTTTTCATAGATGGGGCCAGGGTAAACCGCTTTATCATCACACCGATAACCGTAGTAACTGAGAGTTGAGCTTAAACGCTTCAACGTTTCATCAGCCTTACTACCCTCGATGTAGTGGCCGAGGATTCTACCTTTGAATAAAATCTCTGTCCCTTTGATTGGCTGTCCCTGGTTATCCTTGGGCATATCTCGGATATAGGAAAGCTGGGCAAATGCAGGACGTAAGTCTTTAGGTGTTGCTGATTGGCGTTGACCCTTCTTATTGAGTTTCCCTGGTAGAAAAAGGAATTTATCATCGACAACAGCGCCTAGTTTGTGCTCCCAACGATCATTAAAAAATTCCCGGCGTTCCTTGGGACCGTGTTTTTTCTCGACAGCATCGGCTTCCTTGCGATACTCCCGTACCTCGGGATGGCTAGACAACAGTTTAACCGCGTGTAGCAGGTCTACAGCCTGAACTAATGTTGTTGCTGGAAACTGGGGAAGTTCATCAATATCTAGGTCAGTGTTCCTCTTTTTGGCTGGATTCTTAAAGCGATAAACATAGAGCGGGTCAACTTCAGACAGGTAGCTATCATCTGGGCTCACTTCATTCATAAAGAACCCAATATCGCCTATCTCTACACAACGACGTCCAGTGACAGCAGCAACGCCCACCATGATTTCAGCGGCATCAGACGACCGAAGACACGAGATCGCAGCATCCATATACTCAGCCGTAGGAATAACGGCACTTTTCTCAAGATGTTTTACTTCAGCGGCATCAGACTTTTTATCACTATTTCCATGTGTGTAGACCGCTAAGTAATGGCAATGTTGAAACACATGCACAACCTGTTTTTTTCCGCGTTGACCAACGGTCTGAACCGCATTTACACCAACTTCTAACGGGTTATCCTTCAACGTCTCGAATAATTCGCTGTAGCCTGCCTTATGACTCCATTTAAGAACGGTGCTTTTTGCCTTATCGCCATTGGCTAGTGCATCAGCCCATGGTTGAAAGCATCCGTCACCGATAGTCTTCAGCTCATTAAAGGACAGGTCTTGCTGTGCAAATGCTTCGAGTTCGGTAGGTGTGTAAACAGGATTAATGGATGCCATTGTTTCAAGTGTGTGTGGGTGGAGTGCGATAAGCGACGGATGCCCGGTTTCTGGTCTTACCCCTTGCGGTGGCCGGTCTTGGGTTTGCCCCGTTCGCTTATGTACCTAATCTACCAAGTGCGCACCTGATTGTCAAGTACACACTTAAATAAGTTTTTCCTTGAATACGTGTCTACTTTTTTACGTGCTTACGTGTTCACTTAAAACATCCCGTATCATTTGCACCATAGGTGTTTTAGCCTTTAGCGCTGCCAACTTCAGAGCCATATATAGATCCTCATCTACATCTAGACTGATGCGGTGGTTGTATTCCTTGGTTTGTTCTTTTGTGGTTGATACTGTGGGTAATTCTGCATCATTGCCACCGGCTACAAAATCATCAACGCTCGGCTTAGTTGGCTTCCGTCCGATCCCCTTCCGTTGTTTCACCATTTCTCAACCTCCATTAGTCGCAAAATATCCAGGGCCAGTAATCTGATTTCGTTAGCAGCTTTGCCAGTGGGCTCTAATTCCTGTGCTGTGCTTCCGTTGCTGGCTTCACTGATCACTACCCGTTGATTAATGGCTGTTTTGAGTAAAGGCAGCTCATATTCTTTTAAAGCTGCGGCTACCTCTCGACCGATGGATGTATTCACGATCTTTCGATTGATCACAAACGCCCCTTTGATATCAGGCCGGGTGATCTGAGCCTCACCAATAATTTCAACTGTTTCATCAGCTGCCCACACATCGTATGAGCTGGGGGTAACTGGAATGAGAACCAGGTTGCTAGCGATGATTCCAGACCGGGCAATTTTGGCAACCCGTGGAGGGGAATCAATCACTACATGGTCATAATCCCTAGCCAGGTCTGGCAAGTCACGGTGAATAGTCGGCTGAGCCATACCCACAACTGAGAACAGCGGCTTATCTTCCCGGCTGGCATTCCAATCTGAAGCACTCCCCTGAGGATCAGCATCGACCAATAAAACCCGTGGGCCTGCCTTTGCGATCTCATGGGCTAGGTGAATACTCAGACTGGTTTTGCCGCATCCACCTTTAAGCGAGCTGAAGCAAATAATCACGATAAGTAATTAAGTATTTACGTGCCTACTTAACCATATGTGCCCAATTAAAGCGAGTTAGACACCCAGATTGAAAATGTATATCTATTACAAAGTTAAGTTAAGTGATTGAGTAAACAAGTATTTACGTAAATACGTGTAAAAAGTGAGCGGTAGCTAGGGGCATCCCAGGCTACCGCTTTTGATGTTGCTAGGCTTTATCGACCGCTACCCCGATATTTACCGTGGGAGGGTTTTACGTTTGATTTTTTCATTGTGATTTAGTGACATGGATTTAATCAGGAATGAAGTAGACGCTGTGATTTAGACGATTTCAATCGAGTGCGATTCAGTAGCGTGCTCATACGATTGGAATACCGTTTTTCTTGAGTAAGGCCTCCCGGTGTTCAAGGATCACCATTTGCTCATGTGTTGCGCTGAGTAGACCCGAGAAAGGACTTAAAGAAGGGTAGAGATCAGCCACATCAGCAGCAATCTCAAGTAGAGCCGCACCGGAAGGATTCCATTCATCGATTAAGGCTATGATCTGATTTTTGAGTGTTTCGTAATCGCTTGGATTTTTCATTAGAACGTGACAAGTTAGGATTTTCGGAACGTAGATGCAGTGATTTAGTAAATTAGAGAGGCCCAGGATTCCTGTGACAGGTTGCCTGGGTATGGGGGCTGTGACAGCAGTCCTCATTTAGATGCACTGATGGAAATGTTTAGGAATCTTTCTGCCGAGAGGAATCAATCAAAGAATTAATTACAGCTTCCTTGGCTTCGTTTGCTTTTTGCTGTCGGTCCTTGGCCTCAATATTTAGATTGATTAATCGCTGATATCCTTCTTCTATCAAATTAGCAATCTCGTCTCTAATGCCTAGATAAGATGTTGACCAAGCGATATAGTCATCCTTGGTTAGCTCATGAAATTCCGTTACTGATTTGCACTTTTTAGGTTGTGAGTTTATCCAAGCGGCGGGAACATCTCCTATCAATGCTGTGATGAAAGCAAGGTGATCAAGCGGACCGCGTATCGAGAAAAATGTTAGTTGCAAATCATACACATTGTTGACAGGAGTTGTGATTAAAACTACGCCCTGATATTTGCTTAATTCATCACCATATTCCTCAGTCAATTCAGTTAGTGAATCAAACCGTTTTATATCACGGAAATCCTCACTAGGAGTTTGACTATATATCAGTAACCCGAGTACATTTTCTGGTTGCAAACAGAGCGCTGTAGAAACAACATCATAGCCATTATCATTCGCGCTTGAATAGACAGTAAATTTCATTAGTTAGCTCCTAAATAACTTTCCATTTCATTCAATTTTCTATCATCTAACAACTTGCCAACTAAATGGCTTTGCTTCACAATCTAAACTACCTTCCATGGAAATGATTTCTTACCTGTCTGTTCATTGCATTCTTTGTTCTTACAATTGACAGTAACTTTCCCTGATTTATTAGGCTTTCTGATTTTGTAGGTATTGCAATGAGTACCACAGTTGGGACAAAGGGTACCCGCTGCCAGGAGCGCTGCTAGGTCAATTTTAGGGTCTTTTCCAGTGCTGCTATTGGTCGGAGGTTCAGCGCCCTGCAATGCTTTATCCTCAATGACTTCAGTGCTTGCAGTGGGTGCTACTGGCTCGCTGCTACCCCCCTGGTTTTGGCCAGATTCGTTTTTGCCGGTATCTGGTGCTAAGGCTGCATAATGCCCTGGAGTAGGACACAAGCCAAAGAATAAATCACGGGGTTTTGCTGGGTTAAAAAATAGATAAATAAACTCTTGAGGAACGCGAAAATCATCAGGCTTCCCAATTTTTAGCTTGCTTACTTCCTCAAGTCGCGCCTGATATTCCGCCTTAAGTTTTGCGATT
Organism: Cyanobacteria bacterium P01_H01_bin.105; assembly: GCA_039178155.1. GTDB lineage: Bacteria > Cyanobacteriota > Cyanobacteriia > Phormidesmidales > Phormidesmidaceae > Leptothoe. The sequence continues at coordinate 22,099 of JBCDFI010000008.1, read as the reverse complement.
AATTCACTCGGAACATCACGCAAAAGCCCATCATCATCTGTAGATGAAAGCGCTCTTGAGATAGCACTACCCAAGAAAATTGAGGAGCAGTTTTCAAGGTCATCTTTTCTTAGATTTAACTCAGCAGGTAATGGAGATTGAGTCACAAAAAGCATTTTCATTTTGTGCTCACGCCCTACCTTAAGCATTGCCTTGGTGTTGGTCTTAAAAAGTTTTGGACTGTACTTTTTGGCATCTGTAATCTCAGCCAATCCATATAGAAACTCAAGCTCATCAATGATATGAAACTGAGGTTCAAATTTAGGCACAGGTAAGCCTTTTTTGACAAATTCAGCCGCGCTATCAATCCGCTGCAACGCTGTCTCTGTTAGGTTGAAATAGTGATCTAAACACTCACGACTATAGTAATCGGGCTTAAGATTCCCCCAATTTTCAGGGGCCGTTACTTTGGGATCGGATAGTGTGTAATCCCTCAGATACGTGTTAGCAGAGTAGTTAATCAAATTACCCAGCAAGGCAGTTTTACCACTGTTGGAGGGAGCCACAACCCGAACATGGATGGAGCTATCTAAAGCACCTTCTAGACGCTTCAGAGGGGGGTTCTTGATAGTGATTCGCTCAGTGGATGCCCGACCTGATTTATCTTGACTGAGCTGGACCGTCAACTTGATAAAACCATTCTCAGCTACAGCTGTTGGAGTATCTGGCAACCCTAGATGCAGCTGGATAGGCTCAAGCTGTGTTTCAACCTCTTTAAGGTCGCAGTTGATGGCCTCATAGAAAATCGGGGTTTTGCCGTAGTGGATATCCCCAACAGCACGGCAACTCAGGATGACACCACGACCATTCAGAAACGACTGAATTTTATTACCGACCTGAGCCTCATAAGTATTGAACTGGAATGTTTTAGGAGCCTGGAGCTTAGCTACCATTTCCTTTTGTGCAGATAGCTCCTGAGCCATGGAGCTGATCTCACGGCTCAGACGTTCTAGAACCCCGTTCACTTGCCCCCGTTCATTTATCAGCACCTCATCACGGGTATCAATGGCTTTTTCTGCAGCTGCGGTAAGTTTCTGGGTGTGCTCTTCTTTGATAGCGACCGCTTTCTTAGCTGTTTCAGTCACTTGCCCCATCTTGAGACTGTACTCAGACTGAATCGCTGCTTTATCAGCTAGGGCGGCCTCTAGTTTGGCCTGCATCGAATCAACTGCTTTTTGAGCTTTGGTCTCAGCTAAGCGGGTTTGCTCAATCAGGATGCGGTCTTTATAGGTTGATTCTCTGGTATCGAGGTTGGCCTTATCAGACTTGAGCTTGGCTTGAAATGCGGTTAGCTGAGCCTCAGCCTTATTCAACTCGGTCTGGGATTGGGCGACTGCTTTTTTCTCATCTTCCAGGAGCCGCTGGTCTGTCTCTAATTGGGAGCGATCCACCTGGGAAGCCTTGAGCTTTTTACTATAGGAGCGCTTGAGTACATTTGATGCCACAGCCACAGCCAGCAGGCTAGTGAGGCCGCAGTCGCCCACACGGTTGATGGTTGGGTTTCCTTGCAGGGATAGAGCAGCTGATAGGGCCACACCTCCACACCAGGCGCTGATCCAGGGTTTGGATGTGATTAGAGATCCGATGGACGTCAGAGATTTAGTAACTTGTGTCATGATCTACGAGTTCCTTTTTACCTAGTTGTTAGAGGGAATAGGGCGGTCTAGAGGGCTTCACTTTCTAGACCGTTTGCTTTAAATCGAGATAGTCGGTGCTGCACTTTTTAGAGAATCGAAATCGTTAGACGCGGCGATCAGTCGAGAATTGTTAGCCGCTCGAATGCCTTGAACCTCAAGCGCTGCACCTTCAATCAAGGCGTTCCCCCGCTCAGCTTCAATCTCTAGAAGCTTGCGGGCTGTCAGGTTTTTAACTCCCTGAGTCTGAGTCTCAATCAAAATGCCCTCAGTCTTAGCAACAATCAGTTCGCCTACCTGAATAGCTTGCTGGAGCTTCAGGCCTTCATTCGCGATGTTTTGATACTTGACCTGGGTGCCTGCATTGATCAGCGCAGCATCGGCATAGTGGGACTCGACCCGCTCGGTCACCACATAGTTCTTAGCCACTTGCTCAGCCACTTCTAACGCACGGGACTGCTCAACGGCCTGTTGCTTCAGTGCCTGATAGGTTGCCTCATCGTAGCCAGGAATATTGTCAGGTGGTGTAAACGGATCACTCGGAGCATAGTCAGCCGCCTTAAAAAGGCTGTTCACCCGTTGCTCAGTCTCTTGTTGATTCCCGCGTGTGTCGGCAAGAAACTGCTCAGTCTCTGCCAGAATCTGACGGGCAATTTGGTCCCGTTCAGCTTCATTACCCAGCTGAATTTGCTCCAGAATATCGTTATCGATTTGCATAGATTTATTCCTCTAGATAAACAATGTTTTGTATGGGCTGTAAGGCAGATGGGCGAGGGGCTAAATCAATATCTAACCGGACCACTTGACCTAACATGAAGCCCACGAGCACCCAGAAAAACGCTTGGAAAAACGAGCCATTGCGGCGATAGCGGTTGTACATTACCAACGTCTCCGGCGATAGCGACGTGTTGTACCAAAAGACCGATAGCCAGACCGTCCGCCATAACCAGAATCAACGGACTTTGCAAATAAATAAGCGACGGCTAGGACCAGAAAAAATACTTGAATAGCAGCCATATCAACGCTCTCCTGATGAATCAAGCAGCCAAAGCATCAACAGTGCTGGGGCGAATAGGGGTAAAAGGTCAAACATTCTGGGTTTGTTGAATGGGTGGACAGGGATGTGTACCGATGTAGATGCCCAGGGTTATCGCAGTAGAGGCCAGGACCGTAAGGACTAAGGCAAGAGCGAAGCGGTACCTTAGGCCCCCGGTTGCTTTCCCATGGACTGAAGCACCTCAAAATCATCATTAAGTGCGGCTGTTTCTACGTTTTGGCGATCAGCCAACAGCTCTGTACGCAAGGAATAGATGTCGTTGCGGCGCTTCAGCTGGTCAACTTTACGCCCTACAGCCAACCGAGCTTGGCGAGTTTTAGCAATCTGGTTAGCCATGGCCTTTTCATCCTGCTCCATGGCATCCATCAGCGAATCAACTCCATTGATAAACTGTTCAGCTAAAGCTAGCGGATCGTCATGGCTTTCTACGGTGGCTAGCTCAGAGCGCAGTGAGCCGAGATCATACTCACTGGGAAATTGTGGGGGTTCCAAGGTATTGCGGTGATTACCCTCTAGGACTGTGATAGCTACGGGAGTGACAGGCTGTGTCACAGGTTCGCTAACGGTGTTGTCAGTTGCCTGTCGCTTGCTCTGATACGACAACAATACGTCGCGCTCAGCATCGGAGAAATAGCGAGTGTCATCCCGTAGTTCTCCAATGTCGCCAGCCTTTGCAAGCCAGCGCTGGACAGTGCGCTTAGTAGTTTTTGCCTCAGATGCGATGGTCGTTAGTGTGTGCTGTCTATCTGTCATTGTCATGAGTGATTTCCTCCGTAATGTCGGTGCGGTGCCAGTGGTGATAGAGACATGACACGTCCTATGTCATGTCGTTGATGCGTCGTAGCCATGTCCTTATGACAATTACCGTAGCACAAATAATTTTAAATATGCTAAATTATTTTTATAACATTTGAAACAGGCTATCGTATGCCTGTATAACTAGGGTGAACGACAGCACCAATGACCAAATGAGCCAAACGATACGAGTCAGTTATATAAATATTGTCCCTAGTAATTGGGAGCGCTTTGTATCGGCAAGCGAATCATTAGGTTGGGCCAAGAAGTCGTTAGCACAGCAAGTCATACATAGTTTCTTCTCCAAGCACAATGACTACTATTGTCGTGCTGCGTTAGCTGACGCAAAAGCCCGTGATATGTCTGAATCTGACTACTACCAATGTCTATACGAGGACATCGGCTTAGCTGATTACCACGGGGCTAGACCTGCTTTTGGCCAATCGCCACTAGACACCGTCCCGGATGTAGCTGCAACTTCTGAAAACCGTCAGCACTACAACACCATTACTTGCGGTGATTTTTACTATGTAATGTTCCAAGTTGCACTGATTGTAGAGCGAGCTAAACCGGTTCCACTCGTATCTCGTATTGTGGCTTGGCATATAAACCAATACTGGAAAGATCGATACCAACCACAAATCGATCACCATACGCAGATGAAATTTATTCTGGAGAATTAACCCCATGGAAACACTGACAAAAACTCAAAAGGAACTACCGGCTACCGCGAAAGCCCTCATCGACGTTCTACTTACTGAACTTGGCGAACCTCAAAGCGATTCACAGATTAAGGCTCGTCAGGCTTTTGAGGAAGACCGATTTAACGATGTTCGCTGCTTAGGTGTGGGTAACCCATCAGATCCTTATATCAAAGCTTTGGGGTACATGTGCTCTATACCGAAAATGCCGCCTACATTGCCTGTACTTGTATCTGAGGCGATGCGGTCAGCTGCTGAGAGTTCCCATCAGAGACAGTTAGCAAAGCTAGGGTCGCAGCTAGAAAGTATTCTAGTTAGCGCTTAGCCCTTGATCGATCAGCGTTTCAGTCGTAACCTTAACCCCATCCATATAAAGGAGGTGATGCAGTGACTTAAATAAGCCTTAAATATGGCAAAACCCCCGAGAGGTAGGAGTCTCAGAGGTTTAGAAGCCGGAGCAGAAAATTACTTGACTTAATAGTGCCATAGGCCAGTTGCCATTTGCAACTGGTCACAGAGTTTTTATCACCAGCCAATCGTTACAAAACGCAACAAAGATCTGTTTTCTAAAAAATATTTCTCTGTTCTTTTTTTGGCAACAAATCGGCATATATAGCGATCCGTTTAACAACTTTCAAAAATCGCTGAATTAATTGAATTAACTAGGGTCTAGCGGTTGGGCAAGAACCTAGTTTTGATCTTAGAATCAGAGAAGATTATTAGGCGACTGTTATGAATCGGAGTAATCGGAGCAGGAGAATGGCCCAGTCAACTCGAATCGTTCGAGAAAGTAGCTATGTGGGTGTAGAACGTGTGATGACCCGCTTGCCGCTTGAGTATGTCTCACGGCTTGATAACATCCCCGGTGCTCGATACTCGGTCGCTCGCGCACTGATTATCAAGGGATTGGAAGCCTATGACCGTGACGGGCATCTAGATATCTAAAGCATTAAAAGACCCGTGCTCTCAGATTTTGGCGAACGAGAGAGCACGGGTTTTAACCAAAACCATCTAACGGGAAATCAGATGATTATTAAATCGAATTTATCTTATTTCAACCGAATCAGCCACCCACATTATAGCGCTGATTCCACCAAACCACAACGACGGCGAGGGTTTGGTGATGGGTGAAAAATTTAAGTTCACACCTATAACCGATGATTGGGACGGTAAGCTTATCGGTCATCGTGGACCCATAGATTGTTCATCATTTATACATGATGAGCACAATCCTTGTTTGAAGAAACGTGGTTCAGATTATGTAGTAAGGGCTGATGCAGATGCTGAATGGGTTTCTGAAGCGGGCAAACAAAATAATCTACTAACTTTTCAATTTAGACCTGTAGGGTATGCCGATGTAGCTGTGATGGAAGCTCCAGAGCTGGGCTTAGACATCCTACCTACGTGGAACGGTATTACCTGTTTACATGATCTGTTTGGCTTTAAGGAAGCTCGTAGACTCAATAGCTCGATGAAACTGAAGGGGAATTTGATAGTTGAATTCCATTGCTTCTTTAGTTTTGGTGATTTTGTAGCTTTCGCGGGTAGAGAGATGGCCGAGAAAGTACAGCGTCAAATGAGCCAGAAACGACGAATGAAGGTTAACAAAGGCTTTGCAAACCCCGGTAGCTATTATGTGGAGATAATTCCAGGATCTAACGAATGGTACAAAGTCCTATTTGATATTGTCGATATCTCTGCACAAATGGGCATCGGTGGCCTAAAACAGTATGCCGCTAAGGTGAATCTACCTCTGGGAGATAAGGGGCTGATGGATGAGTATAAAAGCAATATGCTTATCCCTTACACAGATCCTGAACTAATTGATAAGTTTGTAGATTATGCAGCCGGTGACTGTGTAAATGAGCTTATCCGATCAAAGTTTGTTGACCAAATTAAAAGTGAGTTCTACAGCACGGGAGATGATGACGATAAACCACCTTCTCCAAACCACATACCGCTCAGTACAGGGGCTACGGTAGAACAATGGTTTCGTGCAACGGTGAAATCTGATTATCTGACTCAGCGTAAAGATGAAAACGGCGATCCTTTAGATGAGACTGAAGCTTTGAAAGGCAACCCATCAGAGGCTTTAGCCCCTATTGATGACCCTGATCAAGTCTTGTACAAGCCTGAATCGATACTTGGTCAGGGTAGTGCTAAAGCATTCATGGAGATGGTCGAGACCAATACAACAATCCCTTACAACCTATTGGTACAAGGCGGGAGGTGTAAGAATGAGTTCCCCTGTTTAGCTAAATCCAGCGGGACTATAGGCGATGCGGATATTGCAGGCTGTTATGGCAATGGTCTAATGAATCAGACTTATCCTATCGGCTTGCCCACTCTATTTGGGGTTTCACATCGGGCTAAATGGCAAAAAGCACCTACCCTAGGTCAATTCAGGAAAAAATGGAAACATAAATTGTTGCCGGGTCTATGGTCTTTAGTTGTTGATACGGATGAAAATCTAGACTTTGATCAAACACTTATATTCTCGAAACCTGTTGATAACGCTAAGTTTTACCGTAAATTACGAGAGAAAGTAGATGAGGATGATCCGGAAGTAGACGTTAATTTCTGCTTGCTCACTCGACAGATTCAGAACGGGATTATTACTCACGACATATTGCAGGTATTGAAAGCTGTTTGCAATCAACGTGAGTGGAAAGCATTTATGAATTTACGAGTAAAGACTGGTGCAGCTTATCTGAAATCGAATCGATGTAATTCGATGGCTGAAGTTGAACAAGCCGCTAAGAACTCTAAGGGTATTGAAATGTATACCCTTAAGAAAGGGGGGCACACCATTATCGATAGACGCTCTAGAGCATGGTTTGGTGTGGAGCTATCTTCCATTGTCGGGCCTCTACTTGAGAAGCGAAGTGAACTCAAGGCTTTGAAAAAACAACATAGGGGAAGTCCTTTAGGTGATGAATACGATGCTAAACAGAATCTCTATAAGTTGTTTGTAAATACGCTCTATGGTGTTCTGGCTAGTCCCTATTTTCTCAGTGGTAACACCGTCGTTGCTAATAATATTACTGCCCGTGCCCGTGCTCTGGCCTGGATGATGAGTGCTGCTGCGGGCGGTATTCAATCGATTACTGATGGCTCAGCCTACGATATTAATGCTGTAAGAGATTGGGATAAAAAACGCCCTGGGATAGAGGCTTGCTCCACGTATAACCGCCCACATTTACGTCAGGACAGAGAACTACATCGGTATATGAAGACCGTTTCGTTAGGCGGTAAGAAATGGAGTTTTAATAAAATAAACGATGATGGTTCAGTAGTCCTTGACTTTGGTAATGAAAAAATCATCGGAAGTGCTGAAAAATGGCAGTTTGTAGACGATCTTTATCTGATGCATCTACAACATTTCTTTAGAGGTACTGATATCGATATTCTTTTTGCTAATGGTGGTAAAGGTCAGTTTGGGTTTGAGCACAAAGATATTTATTCAAAAATAGTAACCCAGTCTCAAAGCAACTATCGTCTCACTAGTTTTGATGGAAAGCATAAGGTTAAAGCTCGTGGTCATTCACTGGGTAAACAGCATTTTAATTTAGACGGGGAACCTATTAGTATTCCAGCTATTACTCAGCTATTTGAAGAAATTGATACCGGTACTGTCACACCTAAACCTCAGACATTTACCCATCAGCCGTTAAAAATAAATGCAGCTAATGAAATTAGTGAAGTAATTGAGCGTAACTGCCTATTAGCAGGTGATTCAGTTTGGAAAAAATCCCGAATCAACCCTATATCCTTATCACTGTTTATGTGGCCTGACCTTGCTACAAAGCACTCATGGGAAACCATGAATGAAAAATATAAACGTGCTCTAGGATGGGGTCTTGAAGCACATTTTTATGATGAAAGTACAGGTGTGATTGATTATGAACGTGCTCTAAGAGATATTCAGAAAGCTATCGATAACGGGAGAGATTGGTATGTGGGCACAGGTGCCAAGATGCATTCTAAGAGTAAGTTTTGGGATGCTGTCCCTCAAAATCCACTTAAAGAAGTTATTGAACGTGAAGAAAACCCTGAAATAGAATGTGTACGCTATAAATATACTCATGAAAACGCATCAATAATGGTGAGTATTCCAGAATCTGTGCCTGAAGATATCAAAATAAAACTTCCTATAGCCAGGTTAAAAGCTGAGTTTGAAAAATTATATATGGATAGATCTATAGACTCCATTCCTAGTGATAGGAGGATAGAAAAAATTGTACTTAAACGACGTAAAAAATATGAGAAACAGAAAATACTAAAAACATAGTTGAAGATACTACAATGATTAAAACTCCTGACTATCAACCAATATCAATAAAAAACTCGTCACAGGATGAAGCAAAGACTATGGTCTTAGACCTGGCTTTTGATTCTCGGGAGTCTGGTGGGATTAGTGCCGTTCGCATTCACGCACTGGTGCGAATTGCGCATGAGCAACCAGACTTATGGGATGAAATCAAGATACTGGATTCTCTAAAAACAGTAGCGCTCAGTGCAGAATTACAGTCTGATGAAGAACTCCCCGATGTTCCCGTTTCGCATCGTGAAACTGAGATAGCCGAGATCCTAGCCAGCTGCCCAGGGATAAAATCAATCCTCAGTGGAACCCTTGAGATCTGGGATAAGACACACCCGCTCATTTACTCAGCTGCAACATACCTTAGAGAAAATGCCCTGCGGCTCGCTCAGCTATCAGCTAATAACCAGCGGATTCATGGTTTGCAATTTCTAGAAACAACCCCAAACATTCAATGTATGGGGAAAGCCTTGAAGATATTAGGTATCACGCAGAGAGGAGCGGGCCGGAAACTGATTAATGGTAAACGAGTTTGGCAATATCGCGTGGAAACGCCTGCGGATGTTCACGCGAAAAATAGTTGTTTATTACGATAAAAATGACTGAATCACTAGCTAACGATACACAAAATATTCAATACCCTAGTTTTGAATGGATCGCCGTAGAATATTATTGTTCACGCGATTTGCACATTTCAATTTCAGATTTCAAACCGAGATTTTTGGCCCTTGGTTTTCGTGAACAATATCTATTTGGATGGCTTTGGTTTGAAGGGTTTGAGAAACTGTTCCCGGCCTATCCTGAGGCTATTGAACGGGATCTTGATGGATTTGAAAAACTTCTTGCCCTTGTTGAGAAGACTGGCTATGCCGAACTAATGGAGCGTCTAGATCTGGCTATCGCTAGATTTGATGCTAAGCAGGACTCTTGAAAATCTGAAACTTAAAACAATAAAAGGTAGGAAAAACAATGAACCGAGCACAAAGACGAAAGCAAGCCAAAATCGATAAGAAGATCCATAAGATAGCGTTGCAACGAACAAAAGCTTTTGCACGCAAAACAGCTAAAACCCCATTGCAAGGTGAAATCGATGTTATGTCCCTAAACATGGCGTTTAATCCTGCAAATTGGCACCCTGAATCAGCAATGGGCATCGCTTTAACCAATTTAATGCAGCAGTTTGACTAAAGATTATTGGAGAATCACCAGAGAAAATGGCTCTCACACCTGCACAAATTAAAGCCGCTCGCTTGATTGCGAAAGGCACCAAGGATGTTGATATCATCCCTCTTGTAGGTGTGAGTTCAGCCACATTTTACACATGGAAAAAGAAGTCTGAATTTCAAACGGTACTCCAATCCTTTAAGGAGATTGAAGTTGAACACGCAGCAGAACTAGCTAGCGTGTGCAACCAGGATGATGTAACAGGTGCTTATTCAGAGGAAGCCTGGATAAAAGAGCAAATTAAGCCGATTCTTGATGATTACATCAGCTTAGTAGCCAATGTGATCGAAAAATACAAGGATGATAAGGAATCTTTCGGACCACGGCAAATTCCTAATTTACTCACTTCATTGGGGGCACTAATTGAAAATTACAGAAGCTCAAATGACCGTTTGGCAGGGCTTGAGGAGATTCTAAGTGAGCTTACCCGCATTACGAAAGAGAGGACGGCGAAAGTCGTTTCAATCGCAAAATCTGATGATTCTACAGCAGCATAATGAACTTGGTACCGCACAAGCTGCGGACGTATGGAAACCGCCCACCCACTGGTCTAACTGGGTATCAAGTATTCCAATTAAATCAGGTAGCGGAATTAGTACGTTTAACCCACTGCCATGGCAACAATCTGTAGCTGATTGCATCATCATTAATCGCAATAGTCGAAAGATTTACACATTCTGCAAATCAAGGCAGATCGGCGCAACAACGTTAGTCCTGTCTATTATCGATTTTCTATGTCTCACCATTCCAGGCTTTCGAGCGCTACTGCTACATAAAACTTTCTTGGATGCCTTGGAGTTGGGCAATCGAAACAGGAAATTTCTCACGGCGGCTAATGTGCCTATGCTTTCCGATAGCCAATCACGCCAAGAATTCCCCAATGGATCGGTCGCTTATTTCAGAAGTAGCGATCCTGAAAGCTGTGGACGAGGACTAGATAGTGTTGATGCCGTCATTTACGAGGAATGCGGATTTTATAGCGACCTACCCGCCACGATTGGCGCGATCGCACCTGCACAAAGTTGGTGTGGTAATGCGATCAGTCTGTTTGTGAGTACACCCAACGGTAAAAGGGGGGAGGGTGCTAAGTATTGGGAGCTAGTAAGCAATGGCGATGATCGAGCTACTACGGATAAACTCAGTGCTATCAGAAATTGTACAGAACAGCCTTTCCAGATTCTTAGGGCTGATAGCCCGTCTACCTTATTCCTGGTACATTGGCGAGCCATAGACCGCTACGCTAAAGAGCCTGACTTTAAGGCGAGGATCATTGAAGAGTCGGGTATCAGTGAGCAGCTTTTCAATCAAGAATATGACTTAGATTTCTCACAAGCCGAAACCGAGTCTGTTTTCCCGTTTGCGTTAGTGGATGCAGCCACATCAGGGGAGTTTGAGAAACCTGATCTCGACGAGATTTATTATCTTGGGATCGATGCCGCCACTAGTGGGGCTGATTACGTGGTAGCAATCGTTATCAAGAAAAAAGGATCGAAATTGTCGGTAGTTAAGCTATATCGCCGACAAAAAGGCACCTCAGAACAGCATCTAGCGGCTATTGCGGATATTATCCGGACATACGAGCCGATACAAACACTCGTTGAGAAAAATGGTGCTGGGCAGATTTGGCTTGAGCAGCTATCAGCGCTCAACTTACCCACTCAGATAGAAGGGTTTTTCACAAGCCGAGAATCTAAAGAAGGGTTGGTCGGTAGACTAGTGGTAGCGCTCGAAAGAGAGGATCTATCAATTCCTCAAAGTCAGATTACGCAAGAGCTTTTGTCCTTCCAGCGAAGTAGCAACGGTAGGCTTGAGGCTGCTAGTAAAGAGCATGATGATTGTGTCGTCGGGCTCGCGTTGGGTCTTTTGGCCTCTCAATATGGGGTACTAGAATGAAGAAATTAAAATACGTTGGTGTGGATGGGGACGAGCATTTATGGCGGTATAAAAATACCGAGTATGCGGTCCACGATATCATCGCCAGTTTATTTGTTAGTGAGCAAACAGGGCAAACTTCCCTTTGTTGGTTGATGCGATCAGGTTCTGTTATTTACCCAGTTGAGTCACGTCGTGATGTTGAGGGTATTGATATTTGGAATGAATTGCTCAAGAAGGTGCACCCTAGTAAATTATTACTTGTGAATCCTGTCACCGGAGGGCAAGAACGACGAAAGCATCCGGTTATCAAAGCTTTTGAAAATTACACGAACAAAATAAGCAGTGTTTTGATGGATTTCAGTGACGGCGATTCGCTGGATATACCAGAATGGCGAATCGCTGACGCCAACAATAAATTTGTCTTGAAGCAGGCGCTAGACGATTTGAAGAAAAGTGAAGAAATCCAGTGGAGCTTTTATGATGGGGCTCGAAAAACGGAAGAAATGATCAATCGGGGGGATCTGGCAAATCCTTCTATTGGCGCTCTCGCTCAAGGCATCACCTATTTATGGCAAAAAGAAATTGGGAGTACAGGGGGGTACATACCCGGATCATTAGTCGGCTATCCATCCGGTAAAGGTGATAATTATCGCCGTATGGCTGGGGGGGTGTTTCGCATCCCTGGACGTAGCCACAGACGTTTTATCCGGTAGAAGAGGGTTATAAATGGCAACGACAATCGGGTCACTGGTAGCAGAACTCGGCATGGACTTATCTAAGTTCACAGTCGGGCTAAACAAGAGCTATCGGGAAGGATTAAAGACGGTCAAGAAACTTGAGAAAGAATTTTCAAGTATCACATTGCCTGCGCTCAAGGATCTTGAACTGACAGCCGTTGTTGATGACCAGGCGCTAACAGACTTAAACAAACACTATGATCTAAAAGAGCAACACGCTCAACGATTGCAGCGGAATTTTGATGCTAATCCGTTAACCCCCAGAGTTGATACGAGTGAACTCGATAAACTAAAAGCTACGGGTTCTCTGGGTAGTGCTCAGATCTCGACAGGTTCTACAGGTGTACCAAACGATCCAAAAGAAGTTGTTAGCGCGCTAAAAGACATTAGCAGTACAACTAACGATATTTTTCAAGCTGTTAAAGGCGTTCCAAATCTACCACAGGCGATTGCTAGCCAATCTCAACCAAGCGCAGTTAGTAAAGTTGGTTCAGCCGTAGGTAACGTTTTATCGGTACCAGGGGAAATAGTGTCTAATGCTGTAGGTTCAATTGCAACGGGCGCTCTTGAAAACGTTGGCAGAGAAGCAACATCTGATTTTTCTAAAGGCTTGTCATCAGGGATTAATCGGGAACTTTCGTTTTTGATTGGTTCATTCGACAAGGTTGGTAATCAGTTGGGACAAGGACTAATTAAAGGTGTTCTTGATTCGTTTGGTCGAGATGCTGACATGATCACCAAGGTTTTGGAAGCGGCCATTGGAAAGCAAACGATATTGGTTGAAGGTGCTGCTGTTCGGGGTAAGCAATCAGCGGAAGCCAGATCAAACCGAAGGTTTGCTAGGTCGCAGTCAGCAGCAGAGTTTGAGTTTGTAAAAAGTAATAGAGGTGAGGTTTCCAAACTTGCTAAGCAACTCGATACTGAATCGAAAGAATTAGCTAGAAAAGAATCTGTTATTCGAGATCGGATTGCAGAAACCGAAAATAAGCTGGGGATGAAAGATGTTTCCCAGGCCCTGGAAATTGCACAGAGCGACTATGGGACAATCCAAGCAGAGTTGCAGGATCAATTAAAGCGTCAAGAGCAAGCGCAAGAGGATATAGACACTTTTCAGGCAAGAGCCAGCACCGCGTCAAATCCCGCTACCCGAAAAGATGCACAGGCCAGGTTGGCTCTTGCCGAAGGAACTCTTGCAGAAAGTACTGACATGATCAGTGTTCTCCAGGCGCAAGGAACTTTGGTTTCGAGCAATATCGAGATGCTGACCAATCGTGTTGAGATGATCTCAAAGGTTGCGGCAGAGCGGTTTCAGGGACTGGTAAATGAACTTATTCATGCGGATGATCTACTAGCAAATCAACAGCGGCGTTTTCAGCGATATGTTGACACAGTTGAGACGTTTGATTTGCTAGATGTGCCAGCTGACATAAAAACTGCTAGTCCAGTTGTGAATCGGGCAAGGAAGAAAGATAGCCCTGAAGCACAGCAGATTTCTAGGAACTATCAAATCATTGTCGAGGAAGTTGCTAAGCGGTCTGGTGTGGCTTTGTCTGCGAATGACATCCCTAGGCTGGTCGCAAATGAGAGACTGGGAGAGCTAGGGTTAGACGCCGGATACCACCAGGGAAATAATGCAGTTCATGCGCCACCCTCTTTGATTGAGGCGCTTAATAAAGGGACGCTTGACAGTGAACAGTTAGAGCTGTTAATCCACGAGCTGAGGCATGCCATACAGGCTGACTTCGGGCGAGCTGTTAATAGTATTGCGGTCCCAACTCTTGAGCTTACTCCTGATGAGCAAAAAAGATATGGGCCTAGCATAGAGAATTCTGTTCGGCAAAGTACGAGGGGAGACGAAAACTACCGCCGAGTCATTGAGTCAGACGCCAATGCTTTTGCTGGGCGTGAATCAGCTGGCATTGGTGAGGCTTTAGCACGGCAACAGGCAATTGATTCCTTGCAACGAGAGACAGGCGTCGGCGGTGGGAAAATCAAACATGCTTTCGCCCAGATGGAGCAACGGTACGCAGATAAGTTGCTAGTGATCCAAGGCAAATTTGATATCGATTCATCTCCTGAAGCAGCCAAGGCAGTCCAGGCTTTTGCATTAGTAGAGCAACGAGTCAATGACCTGGCAAATAGTGCGGCAAATTTAGATGGTTTGTCAATTGAAGAAATATCTAAACTGCAATCTCGACTTAGTTCCACACTAGAAAAAGCTGAGGCAGTATTGAAAAACCAGGTCGAGAGGTTTGAGTCCACTGTTCAGGATAAAGCCGTACTTGGTCAACCCTTGCAAATGCCACTCAACCCTCTAAGGGAACCAGAGCTTGTAGAAGTTGCCCGGAGTCAAGCTCCAAAACAACAAGAGTTCAAGCGAGCAGTGGCTCAAACTGGCGTTAGTCAATCGTCCAGACCCATAGAGAACGTATCTCAGCAAATAGAGGATGTAGTCGAGGACGTTAAAGAACGGCTCACCTTTCAGGATATTGAAGCGTTACTTGATGAGCTTAACCAGGTTGCTTCCGGGTTTAAGACAAAATACGCTGAACTCAAAAAGCAAATTAAGGAAAACGTTAAGGCAGGCCAAGAACAAATTGCTAGAGCCCAAATTGAAGCATATCTAAAAACATCAGAGGAATCACGGGCTGAAATTGAGCAGGCCATCGAAGTGCTCAGATCCGAAGGGGTTGATGTCGGCCTTGAGACGCCACTTGGATCTAGGTTTCAAGGTCTCAAGGGACAGCTTTCACAGAAAGAAACATTTGCTAAGCGGCAGCTCACTAAACTTCCAGAAGCAACCAGCGTCGGGGGGAATATTAGCGAAGGAATGGCGCAGGGGGTAGAACCGCAGGCCGTTGTCGATGCCATTGAGAATATGGCAGAAGCTGGAATTAAAGCGGCTGAGGACGCACTTGAGATTCAATCACCCTCTAAAGTATTCGAGCGGATTGGTCGGTTCGTGATGCAGGGCTTTAACCTTGGGATGTCTAAAGCGCCTTCCAATGTTAGCCAGGAACTTGAAGCAGAAATCAAGGCGGCACAAAAAGCCGCAAAAGAATTTAGTAATAATAAACAAATTAAAAACAGTGAAAGCGTAGTAGAGCAATCGTTAGCAAACGCTGATATAGCATCTGCAAAATTTGATAAAGCAGAGTCAAACATTGAACAACGTCTTATTAAATCTCAAAGTGATTTAGATAATACGTTAATCCAATTAGAGGCCCAAGATGAAAGTTTAGTCGGACGCATTAGCCGAATATTAAAAGCAGACGAAAATTTAAATCAAACACTTAATAAGGGAGCTAATTTACTTAAAGGTGCTCTTGGTGCTGTCGTAGGATTTCAAATAGGATCATTTCTTCTAGATTTTGGACAACAGCTTGGGGCTGTGTCGCTGCAAGCTGCAACTGATTTTGAGAAACTTGGAACCTCATTATCATTCGTTCTCGGTTCTGCCACAGAAACCGCTGATGCAATAAAAGAGTTACGTGCTGAAGCAAACGATCTAGGGATTGATGCGGGTAGCAGTATACGAGGTTTTCAGCAGATTGCCGCATCTACTCGGGATACCACATTAGAAGGTGTAGCTACAGAGCAGATTGCTACAGCTGCAAATCAAGCTGTTTCGGTATTCCAGCTAAACCCTCAAGAGGGTGAGCAAGTCACACGGGCACTTTCTCAAATTTCCAGCAAGGGAGTCGTGTCGACCGAAGAAATTCGTCAACAAATGGGTGAGGTTTTGCCATCGGCGTTTCAAACGGCTGCCCGTGCAATGAATGTAACGACATCCGAGCTCGATAGGATGTTGGCTAGGGGTGAGGTACTAAGTGATGAATTTCTTCCCAGATTTGCACAACAGTTATCAGCAGAAACAGCCGCAGGGGTAGCCGGTGCGAGCAAAACGGCACAAGCCGCTCTCAACCGGCTAAACAATCAAATTGAGGAACTGCGAATTGCTTTTGGTGACCAGTTATTGCCTGTGCGGAAATTAGGGGCTGATATTTTAGCGAATGCGCTAGATAAACTTGTTGAAATATTCCCAACGCTAATTAATTTAGTTGTTACGGTTTCGGGTGTGATGGGAGCTCGGATGCTCAAATCTACAGGTCTAGCCAGTAGAGGAGTTGAATTATTTACTGCGAGTCTCGCTAGAGTTTCTGTTGCTGCCAAGGGGCTCACATTCGCAAAAGCCATTGCTGGGTTGAAAGGAATGATTGGTACCCTAGCAGTTGCGACCAAAGCAATGGTTGTATTTGGGTTGCAAATGCTCGCGATTCAAGCTGCTATTGCAGCCGTTCGATTAGCCTGGGAGTTCTTTGGGGATAGCTCGGGTGACTTGGGTGATTTTGCAGAGGCTTCTACCAGAGGAGTTGATAACCTGATCGCTAAGCTCCAACAGTTGCAAGAGGAGACGGGTAAGACCAACGAAGCGCTAAATGGAATGGGGAATCGAAGTCAGCGTGATCAGTTGAATTCGGTGAAGGTGCAAGGTTTTGCAGGTGAATTACTCGATAATGACCTTATCCAGAGAATCAGCGATATCAGCGGACGAGTGAACCCCCTTGACCGATTATCCAGGGTAATTCCTGGGATTGGCAAAGAGGGGATGATGGGGGTTTACCAACGGACATTTGCAGCTGACCAGCTTTCTGATCAATCTGCCAGAATCGCAGAGATGGGAGCTGAACGAGAACGGCTTTCAGGTATCGCCGCCAGTTATCTGGAGGGGGGTGCAAATGCGGATAGAACCGACGAATACATACGAGTTCAGCAACAACTCAAAGCCATCCAACAACAAGAATCAGCGCTACGCATTTTGGACCCGGCTGATGTTGAAGCACTCGAAAAAGTTACTGCTACTAAAGATGAATTACTATCTCGTCAAGGTCCACTGGTAGAGGAAATTGAAGGGGTTCGTGCGGCTGTAAATGCTGAAATACAAACTATCAACAATGCGATGTCCTCTCTTGAGGAAAGTCTGAAAACGGGGGCTATATCACCTGAAAAATTCGCTGTAGGCATGGCCGACTATGAGGCTCAGTTAGCGGATGCTGTCGCAGATCAAGAAGCGTTCAACGATGCCCTAGACGGAACAGCCAGTAGATTATCTGAGTTAAATCTCGAATTTGAGATGATAGCTGCACGGATAGCGGATGCATCACAAGCAGCAAACCGCTCAGTCATGGGTGACCGGCGACGGCTATTGCAGGCTCAATTAGCAGGTAGTGCTAGCTCAGGCCAGGTTGCATTCACAGCTGGACTGATCGATCAGAAACGTCTTAAAGAAGAACTTCGAATACTTGAAGATGAATTATCAAATATTGAGATTCAATTAGAGACACCTGATACCAGAAGACTCATTGAAAATTTACGAGCAAGGAACCCCGAAATTGACCAAATGGGGACGAACCAGCTTAATGTGATTCGAGAGCGGTTTGCCGAAAATCCTGAATATCAACAAGCGATTGATCGCTTAGCTGAAGCTCAGAATGTGAGGTTGCAAACTGAAGAATTATCAGTGCAGATTGCTGAAGCTAGGTTAGAAGCCAATCAGCAAATCAGAGATGCTAACAGAGAGATTACTGCATATTATCGAGAAGTTTCTAACCAGGCAAACGAGTTAGCGTTGCAAACTCGCGAAGTTGCGTCACAAGCTGATTTCGCAGATATCAAAAATAAATTGAAAAGCGCTATGACCGGGATGTCCGGGTCATTCTTTGACGATTGGATTGGCGGATTTATGAATTTCCTGGACTCGCTTCAGGAAATTATTCAAATTCAAGTTGATGCCGACCGACAACGAGAGCAAGCGTTACAACAACAAATGCAAGCCCAGATGCAGACTCAACAGATGCAACGAGGGTTACCAGGTCAAGTGCCTGGAGTGTTGGGGGCTAATGCAGCTAACTTTGCCTTAGATAGCGGTGTAGCGTCACGAGTAGTCGCAGAGGCTGAACGATGGGACGGACAGAATTTTAGAGAAGGTGTGTTTGCTCAGTGTGCATTCTTTGTGAGAGAGGTTTTCGAAAACGCAGGAATTAATTTAGGGGTATCTGCGGATAGAAATTCGTCTGGCGATCCTCGTGCAGGGCAACTCGGTGAAGGTATGGCTGCGTCATTCTTCGGAAATGATTTAGGAACCGTTGGTTTCGCATCCGATCCGACTCAAATACCATCTGGGGCTGTTGTCGGGTTCACAAATACTTATGGCAATTTTGAAGAAGGAGCGATTACCCATGTAGGGGTGTCTACCGGGGGTGGGCAAATGGTGGATCGATCTACCCGGTCAAGGCCTGTACAGGAACGGGCAATCTCAACATTTAGTCCGAATAACCAGGGGCAATACATTTATATGATCCCTAAGCAAATGATGGGATCGATGCCTCAGGCTCAGATGCCTGTAGCACCCAGTACGACAGGGCTCACAGTGAAAGGGCAAGCCGCTACACAGGAGCAAATAGGACTTGCTCAACGAATCTACCAGGTAGGGAGTAATCTGGGTGCTAATAATCAAGAGATTCGAGCTGCGATCGCAACCGCGATACAAGAAAGCGTTTTAACCAATTTGAATAATGGGGATAAAGATAGCCTGGGTATCTTCCAACAACGCCCGTCTATGGAATGGGGCACGCGGGCTCAAATTGCAAATCCTGATTTTGCGATCGAATCATTCTTCTTAGGTCGCGGCTCTAACCGTGGGATGATTGAAAATCGGGATCGTGCTGAGGGTGACGTTTATCAACAGTCTCACTTTACTCAGGCGAGTGCTCACCCGGACGCTCCCAGACAATGGGATAGTGAGGCAGCTGCATTATTAAGAGTGGTTTCTGGTGGTGGTCAATCCGTGGGTGTGAACACTGGGCAATTCAATCAGGTTCAAGGATTGCAGAATCAGAATTTTACAATGGACCTCGACCTAATCGAGAGACGAGCCGCCATTGCCGTAGAGCAGGCCAACCTAGAAGCGAATAACCTATTCAAGCAGTTGATGGGCACTGCTAATCGCGAAAGCATGGCGGTAGAAGATCGACGTACCGGGATCGATAGAGAGTTACAGGATCGCACTATCCAATCAATCCCTCAAGGTGATCTGCAATCGCGTACACAAGAAGCAGTATCAGTAGCTAGAAGTGCAGCAGATTCAAGTACGCAGTATCAGCGAGATATTCAGCAGCTTACGGCAGATATTGAATCAGCTAATGAAGCGCTAGCCACCATGGAGCAAGCCCGTGACGTACTAGCAGGCCAACTTGATACTCCAGACTTATCGCAACAATTAGCAAATTATGATGCTCTAATCGAGCGTACTCGCACCCTGCGTGATGAACGTGAGGATCTTCTGAGTGATACGCAAGAGGCTTTTAATGGAGCACTCGATTTTAAATTTGATTCGATGATGGCGGATTTTGAGCGCCAAGCTGAAGATGCCAATATTGCTGCTGGGAACGTTGATCCGATCGAAGCCCAAACCGCTGATTTACGTCGCCAGATTACGGCACTTGAAGACCATATGGAAACGGCGTCTTCAACCTATCGAGAGTCCATAGAGGGGTTGTACCCTAAAGAACAGGTAGATGAACTAGTAGAAGCCTTTAATTTGCCTAATCAAATTAAATTAGATGGTGCTGTTCGTGAAGTTGAGCGGCTAGAAGAATCATTGTTGGCTGCACAAGAAGCGGCACGAATAGAGATTCGCACAGAGAGTTTAGCCGAACTCACCCGGATTCTCAACCGTTCGGGACAAGGAAATCAAGCTCAAGAACTCAATTTTCAAAATCAGCGCGATCAGTTGGATGCTGAAGAAAATCAACAGATTTCAGATATAAAAGGTAAAGATCTTGATCCTGAAGAACGGGAACGTCAAATTGGTGAAGTTCGGACGATGTTCGATCGTCGTCGAGAAAATTTAGCCTTCGATCAAGAAATGAGTGCAGGCGATCGCGATCGCACAATGCGTCAGCAATCCTTAGATGCTCGTCAAAGCTTACAGGGAGCACGACAACAGCAAGCGGATATGCTTGGTTTCGGTGGAATTGCACCGCTAAGACAGGAATCTATGAATCTTGCGCTTGAGCAACAGCAAATTGATTATGAGGCACAAATAGCAGAGCTTTACGCTACCACTGACGCGGTAGGGCGCACTACAGAAGCCTTTGCAGAAATGGAAGCGGCAATCGAGCGCACTAACGAATTAAACATCGACAACATCAAAACTCAGTTTAGCGATTTGCCTGAGATTGTTGGGGCGATCAAAGCGCCGATGACGGATGCTTTAGAAGGCTGGATTTCAGGCACACAGTCATTTGGTGAAGCGTTTGATAATATGCTCTCGTCAATCCTAAGTAATCTCCTTAGTATGGTCGCAAACCAGGCTGTTGAGGGCCTTCTGGGGTCTCTCCTTGGTGGCATGGGCGGGTCTGGAGCAGGGCAGACAGGCGGTATTGCCGAAGCAGGAGGGCTATTAGGAGGAATCGGATCTCTATTTGCGGGTCTCTTTAGAGATGGGGGTAAAGTTGGCCAAGATGGATTGTTAATACCTAATTTCTCTTTAGGCGGACAGTTACACGGAAAAGACCCGATTAAGGACGCTTTGAAACGTGAGGGGGCAGGAGCGCGACTTATTGTAGCGAATAGATCAGAATGGGTTCTTAACCGCAAACATCAAGCAATTTTAAGAGAATATGGGGTCAATGAGAAAGTTTTAGGCTTTAAAGATGGTGGCGTTGTTGGTGGGGGTGCTTCATCCGGGGCATCAGTAAAAATGCCAAATTCAACAACTAACGTATCCGCTCCGTTTTCAGTAAATGTAACAACTTCAGATAGCGATGTAGATGGGGTTGAACTCGCTGCACGTATAGCAGATCCTGTTAAATCCATAATCTCGCAAGAGATACAGAAAATGCAGCGTCCAAACGGTCAGCTCCGAAGGCGGCAAGGACGGTAATCACCTTTACAATTCCTGATTAGATTGATGTGTCCATTGTGAAGGCATCGAATTATATCTTGGTGACTTGAATTATCTCAATTAAGTATTGGTATATAAAGCGAAGTGCATTGGCTATACCAATACTAATCATTGAGATTTAGTAGTATGAAAACTGTATTTAAGGTATTAACGATAGTGATCGCAACATCTTTATTATCTATACCTTCAACCGCGCACGCCTATTCTGAAGATGGATACAGCCAAGAAGACTGCGACAATATTATTGAAGCGACAACTATGGAAAGTGAGCGGGGCACCCTTACTGAAGAAAAACGCGATGCATATGGGGATTCTTTATATCTTTGTCTGAATATATTGGGTGTTCGTGCTCAACTTGAAAACACCCACTTTTTTCAAGTTGTCTTTAAAGATATGTGGGTACTTAATGAATCCCCTATCTACGAAAACCCCACTTCCACAGAACCAGCTATAGGCTCACTTTATATCGGGGATAAAGTACACGTTTTGCAAATGTCTAAAGCTTTTAATAGAGAGGGGATTTGGTTTCAGATTGTAATCCCTCGTGATTCTCTCGACGGTACCGGCTGGATTCATGAATCAGCGTTTAGAAGAAATAATGGTTCATAGCTAAAGCACCCAAGCTGGCTAGAACCAGATACGAGTGGTAATCCCCCCGAGGCGATAACCCAGCGTACAGAGTTCTACGATTGGGTTTCCAGCACCAGTGGCCCCAAGCTATTCCAAGAATCCCCGCCAAGCGTGACAA
>JBCDFI010000007.1:0-28217 GCA_039178155.1 Cyanobacteria bacterium P01_H01_bin.105 | reverse complement strand
TGGGTTCCCCCACGGCATCTAGAATTTGACCTAAGTAAATTTGGCTTGGAGCTTTAGCCAAGCGATAGCCTCCCCGCGAACCACGAACTGATTCAACTAAGCCTGCTCTACGTAGCTGAATGAGTAATTTTTCTAGATAAGGAGCCGGTAGATTTTGACGCTTCGCAATCAGTTTGACCGGTGCTAAATGAGGTTGCAAACTTAGATCGAGCATAGCTTTAACACTATAATGTCCGCGAGTTGTAAGTTTCATGGTTGGGGCTAAACCTGAACCGAGTTTGAGGTTTAGAAAGGGATGAATCTAATCGGAGGTCGATAGGATTAAGTCGGTGATAATCAGAGGAAATCTAACATAAGAAGTTTCCATAATGGCTAGACTCTGGGCAAGTTACTGGGTAAATCAATTCTTAATACAATTATCAAGAAATAAATCCAAACAGCGTGCAAAAACGTATTTCAATCATGTATGATTCTGCTCGTTATATGTTTTCTAAACGTGTTCGCATTAGAGATGTGAGTGAATGGCTAAACCGTCAAATTCAAATCCATTAACTGGTAAAACACTACTAAAAAAAGTTAAAGACTTAGAGCATCTCTCTAGGGAGGAAAAAGCTAAAGTCTGTGGCTATTACACGGTGACAAAGAATGACGTTGTCCGTGTGAACATGATGAAATTTATGAATGCGCTTATTGATGCCGAAGGTATTCAATTAGACAGTATTCAAACGGGGAATGGTCGAGGTGGCCGCAGCGCAAGCTATCGGATCACTGTGCAATCTAACGGTAATTTGTTGATTGGAGCGGCTTACACAAAGCAAATGGGGTTAGAACCTGGAGATGAGTTTGAAATTTCCTTAGGTCGTAAGCACATTCGTCTGAAGCAGCTTAATGTTGACGACGATGACGATGAATAAGCGATAGTTAATTGTGTCATCGCTAGTTGACTGAATTCTTAGCTTTAAGTCAGAAAAATTATGGGGTTGCCAGTAGTTCTAGATGTTGCCCTAGGGTTGATCTTTGTTTATATGGCCCTGGGTTTGATTGCCAGTGAGGCTCAAGAAATTGTTAGCACCATGCTGCAGTGGCGGGCTGAACATCTCAAGTACTCGATTGAGCAGCTGTTGGCAGGAGGCCAGTCTGCGGATCGTCGGGCTGCTCGTAGTCTAGCTGATCAGCTGTACAACAGTCCGATGGTACGTGATTTGAATTATGAGGCACAGGGGATAATTGCTGGCTCAGCCCGACGGATTCTGCATGGTGTTGGTCGTCTCTATCGCCTCTTGAGTCGGACTCGAAATGTATTTGGCAATCAGACTTCTGGCCCATCCTATATTCCATCAGAAGCGTTTGCTACGACCCTGATTGAGACCTTGCAGTTGGAGGGGTTGCAAAAGTCGGTTGTTGAGGCTCGTCTCAAACGGTTGCTACAAGAGCGCATTATGCTTCCTTTAGGAGATACGCTGCATACGCTGCGAGCTGCTATTGGTGATGGAGCTTTACTAGATGTGGAGTTGCGTAACTTGGAGGTGTCCTTAGAAAAGATATTTATCGATTATCGGACGGGACGTACAGGGCTGGCTCAAATTGCCGATCGGGTGATGGCGGAGCTGGATCATTTTGCCGATCAGGGGGCGCAGATTTTACCTGAGAGTTATGGGGCTACCCAGTCGTTTATTCGACGATTGGGGTATTTGCGATCGCAGCTAGCAG
Organism: Cyanobacteria bacterium P01_H01_bin.105; assembly: GCA_039178155.1. Taxonomy (GTDB): domain Bacteria; phylum Cyanobacteriota; class Cyanobacteriia; order Phormidesmidales; family Phormidesmidaceae; genus Leptothoe. Next base: position 26,507 of record JBCDFI010000007.1, on the reverse strand, counting down.
GTGGCATGGATATGACAGAAGGTTTGGTCCGTCAGCTGCAGCCTACTCTCAAAGAATTACTATCGCTATTAGATAGTGATCGCAGTGAATTGCGCTCTGCTGAACTTGCCTATGTCCGTCAGGCCCTTGACGGTAAACTACCGCTGCGTCTCCAAGAAAGCCTGGGCCTATTAGCCGAACGCGTCAGCCATCGTACCGACGCTGTTGACGATCAGCTCAAATTGTTTCAGCAAGAATTAGAACATTGGTACGACCGAGGTATGGATCGAGCTGCGGGGGTATATCGCCGGAATTCAAAAATAGTGGGTATTTTGATTGGTGTTGCGATCGCAGCAGCTGTTAATGCCGATACTTTTTATATTGCAAATCGGTTGACCGTGGATCAAGCTGTACGTACTAGCGTCATTCAAACTGTCAATCAAGTATCCCTAGAGACAATAACATCTCCATCTGCAGATACCGGAGCCCTCAGCGATGACCTTCAGTCCTTAGGTAATGCCGTGCAGACTACCTTGTCAGACTACGCTCTTCCCATTGGTTATGCTCCTAAGCTGCGTGCCACCCAGGCCGTCCTAGAAGCCGATTGGCCCCTACCGATACCCAGACATTGGTTTGGATGGATTGTGACTGGCGTAGCTGTTTCTATGGGGTCTAGCTTCTGGTTTGATGCCCTGCGTCGCGTCACATCAGTACGTACATCAGGTGCTAAGCCTGCCAGCTCGACAGCTACTTCTGCTGATCGTCCATGATTGTCGGCAGCCACACAATAAAAACCGTACCGTTATCAGTTTTATTAATTGGTAATAAGTGCTGGTGTAGGGATGTTGGGAGCCAAGGTAACGGTGGCTCTTGCGTCCAAATAGGACTGATCAACTCTATGGTTCCTCCCATTTGAGTAACCAAACTTTTGGCTATGGACAAGCCCAGTCCTGTGCCAAAAATTGTTCCTTGAGACTGTACTCCCCGATAATGTCGTTCAAATAACTGGGACTGATCTTCAAGTGGAATACCAGGACCACTATCGCCAACCACAATTCCTAGGAAGCCATCCTGGGCTAGTCCCCCCAGGAGCCAAACCCAGGCGTGAGGTGGCGCATACTTAAATGCATTATCCAATAAGTTAGCAATGACTTCTTGTAATGCTTGGGCATCAATGACAACAAACTGCTCAGAAAAGCTATCCAGCGATGAATGCCAAAACTGTCGATGCCGTTCACTAGCTGCGGCCACTGTCACCGTGATTAAGGGCTGAAGCACATCTCTCAAACACTGAGATGTAGTTGTCAATGAACGACCTAATGCTGGCAGGAGTGGCTTTTGAATAATGTCAGTGTTTTCTGGTGGAAGCAATGGAGACGTCACCTCCTTTGCAATATCGGTGTCGCCGATATTAACTGCTGCATCAAAATCAGTGACCAGCTCTTTGAGACGTTGACTTTCACGTACAATGCCGTCTGCAAACTTATAATTCGGATCATCCTGGGCAAGTCGTCGCAGCATTAGTTTCCCAAAGGTCCCAATCGCCGTTAGAGGATTGCGAAACTGATGTAGCAGGTTATGAAAAACATCTGATTGTTCTCCTTGTAAAGCTTGTTTAGTTTTTAGCCGTTGACGTAACCACTGATTTTGTCGATCCAAAAAGCAGCCAGCCGCCAGACTGGTCGAGATAGTTTGCAAATACTGCTGTTCACTAGCTTGCCAAGGGCGGTCCGAACGCATCATCACCAGAAAACCCATGACAATTTCCTGATGTATTAAAGGCAGGACCAGCCTTTCTACTCCCAACTCTGGACTCAAGGGTTTAATCCCAGCTAACTCTATCGGTGATAGGGTATCGATTGCTGATGGGGGTAGGGCACTTTGCTCACTAATTGGCTCAAGCAAATCTTTGAAATCATCAGATTTGGGAAATTGAGCTATCGGCACCAGTAACGGCTCTGAATTTTGATCCATACCTAAGGTGAGATAGACGATCGACGATACCTCACCGAATGTTCGGCGCAAGAGCTCTAGATGGGCTTCGCATAAATCTACGAGTTCGGCACTGGCTGGCATGACTTTGCCTTGAGTCGATCAATGGTGCAATCCCTTGGGCATTTCCCAAATCCGGATAAATTTATCTGAAGAAGTTTAATTTTTATCAAGATAACTAGAAAATTGACAGGGCCTTATATTGTCTCTAATTTTTAAGACGGTTGTCACCAGCACACTTTGAGCCAGCGCATCACAATTTTAAAAGAAGTTGAAAATCTAAGGCACAACCGATATACTTTGCTGGGTTAAGTGTTTTTGTAACTATCAATACACGAACCCGCTATTCAAATCATGCATGGGAGGTCAATTAACTTGGCACGGAGACGTAAGCGTAAAAGTCGTCGCCGCCTCGAAGGGCGTCGTATCCTAGAATCAGTCCCCCAGTACAGTATTGAGAGTGGAGAAGCAAAGCCTGTTACTGCGGCTCGCAACTTTATCCATTCCGAAGGAATTCAACCACCTGCTGTACTGTTGGTCAAACGTAATGAGCATACCACCGACCGGTACTTTTGGGCAGAGAAGGGACTATTTGGTGCTCAATATGTTGAAGAGAACCATTTTTTGTTTCCCAGTCTTCGTGCCCTAATCGGTGAAGAAGAAGAGGCGGTTCTGGGCTAAGAAATAAAGGTTAAGTGCTTTGGTGAGCCCTTAACCGGTTTAAACAAAACCTATAAAAGATTACCAGGGAGGCGTAACACTTGTGCCTCCCTTTTTTAGTCAATGCTTGATTTTCTAGATTTAGAGACTGCCAATGTCTCTAAATCTTTATAAGGCTTCAAAAGGTGACTCAGCCTTTAGCTGAATAATTTCGTCTCGGTGACCGCGTATGGCCAATACACATCCCTTCTCAGCAACATTGATCCGAAAAGCAACTTGCTCTTCTCGCTTTGCCTGTTTCCAATAGGCAATTGCTGCAATGGGTGACAATAGAATCAAGGAAAAGAAAAATGCACCATAGTTACTAAATAGAGTTGCGAGTACCAAAGCAAAACACATGAGGGCAACCGCTGCTAGAAACGCCAAAAAAATGGCTAAAAAGATGCTGGGCCTTACTAGGCCAACCAGTTTAACCCAGTCGTCCTTAGCGGAAGTTTCTGGAACTAAGCGATATGCCCGATTTTCGAAATAGTTAAGCAATTTTTGGTGCAGTACTTCTGACGATTGATCGGTCACAAACTCGGCGATCTCGGTTCGATCTTTAGTAGCTGCTTTAATAAAAAAGAACAACCCCACTCCTAAAAGCATCGTTAGGAAAAAGGTTGACTGACTGACTGCACTTTCCACGACAGCTATCCTTGAAAATACAACTACTGGAGCCACATTGACTATACCCCAGTAGTTGTTGCTTGTGTGATGAACCGATTGTTCGTTCATCTAATTTGAGGACATGCCTCAAACGCCCACGAATTAAGAACTCATGGCTCGACGTCTCGGTGTTGTATTGCGCTGTCCCAAGATATAACGTTGCCAGAGTTCTGCTAGTTCTCGTGCTTTAGTCTGCCAGTCAGGACGAAGACGATACATTCGACGGGGGCGACCACGACCCTCAACCTTTTTCCAATAGCCCATGATGGCACCCTGGTTTTCTAAAAACTTAAGGGCGCTGTAGAGTACGGTATCTGATAGGCGATAGTCAGGATACTCGTTTTCAATGGCATGGATAAGTTCAGTGCCGTAGGAATCGCGCCGAATGAGTACTGAAAGCACGTAACAAACAGCTAACTCCTTATTGAGATAGAGAGGAGGGGGATCTTCAAAAAATTGATAAATGTCCTCGAACTTCATAGTGTATTGCTCCGGCTGCAATAGGGATGGGTTTAAGACAGCTTAACTATCGATGATTTATTAATGGAGCACTGATGATATTAAGTCTTGTCTAGTGGAGGTATAAATCAACGCTTTAAAGCCTTCATTAGTTCTAACTCAACCGTTAGTAATGATTACTAAGTGAGGTCGCTTATAAAATCAGCTTGAAACTTCAAGCCAAGCGTCAAAAGTAGCGGGTTGTTGCTTACCCTCTGATTAGCATAAAGACTATGATCACAGTCTTTATTGAGATATTCCATCAAAAAAGCATATTAAAAATCCAAGCTTTATTTTAGACGCTAGAAAATGCTTAGTGGGAGTACCGCCTTATATAGTTACTATCCGCAAACAAAATATAAACTTGCTTGAGATTTTGATAATAAGAAATATCTGATCAGAGCTGAGTTAGATGAATAACCTGCGGCTATTGTTCTTCCCTGGACGATGGAAATTCAGAGAGCTGGGTCTGAAATAGACGTTGACCATTACGGCTAGCAACAAGCTCTAATGCTAGAGGGCCTGTAGTGAAAATCTGTTTTCCGGCCACTGCTTCAATCTCTAAAGGGGCACCATAGTTTTGTACTTGATTGAGAAAATCAATAACAGGCGTACTAAAACCACCAGCTACTCGGGGGTTATCTACGATGATGATGCCCTCTAAGCTCGCTTTTATCTGAGCGCTGGTTACTAGGGTCCGTAGAGTTTCTACTAACGAAGGTGTACTGGGGTAGGCGGTTTCAATAGGAACACGAGCTAGAGTTTCTCCCTGTTCAAAAACGACTCGGTTAACTTCTGCTTGTAGGGAGATTTCTACGCAGGGAGGCTCTTCTTGTTGCACAACACAGGGTTCACCAACGACATAATTGCCAGAGACGCTGACGCGGATCACATATTGCTGGCCATCTGTAATGGTTCTGGATATTCCTCTAACGATTTGGGAATTAATACGTAAGATTTGGACTGTTTTGTTAGGAGCGTCGGGCCAAATTTCGTTGAGGGCTAAGCGATTTGCTTCGACCAGAAGCTGTTCGATTTCGGTGGTGGCAGCGGTGATAGATTTTGGTTGAGTAATGAGTAAAGCTAGGGTTTGATTACGGCTGATAGCTACATTGCCAGCTCGCAACTTGATAAACTCGGATTCTAAGCGTTGAATTTCATCTTCTAGAAAAGCCTGTTCAGTTTTAAGCCGATCAAGAGCGTCTTCTCGTTGTGCAATGGCGCGGTCACGTTGCAGCAACTCTTGGTCACGTTGAGCCAAAGAGCGATCGCGCTGGGCAATTTGCCGTTTCACTTCAGTTTGCTGGCGTTGTAAACTCTGACGATCTTGCTGTAGTCGACCGATTTCTCCTTGTAGTTGGTTGGCTTGATCAGAGACGATGCCAAGCTGATTTTGGGTTTGATCTAGGCGTTTTCGAATGATGGTTTCGCGGGCCGTAGCCTGATCTAAAGACGTGATGACTTCTTCTAGTTCACCTTCAGCACTAATTTTTTGACGAGTGACTCGATTCAGAGACTCTTCTACCCCGGCTTTGGCCGTTTGAGTCTCTTCTAATGCTGTCCGAGCCTCTGACAAGTTTGATTGAATTTCTTCAAATTCGAACAGTCCTTTACGGAGTTGTTCGCTGGCAATGAGCAATAGGCTCAGAGTCGAAGCTGAAATTATACTACCTGTTAAAATGCTGACTACGGTTGCGGTCTGACGGGGGCGCAGGTTAAACAAAGAGAGGCGGGCTTTACCCACGCGCATACCAATTCGGTCGCCCAAAGTAGCAATAAGGCCACCGAGGACAAGCACGGTCGCAATCAGTAGTAGACCAACGTCCATCTAAGGTCCATCTATATAGAGCAGAAGCACCTGAGCAGGCTCTCGTATAGGTTACTTGATTGTTTGTCACTGTGGTGATCAATCAAGCTATGACCCTAGGCAAATTGCTGACTCAGTGCAACGGGATCGTGAACGGTGATCTTCTTTTTGTGGATGGATATCATCGTGTCTTGACGCAGGTCACCCAATAGGCGAGTTACGGTAACTCTAGTAGAGCCAATGGCTTCGGCAATTGCTTGATGGGAAAGTTTCAAGTCGATGGTAATGCCGCTGGTGCTGGGTACACCAAAATCTCGGCAAAGAATCAGTAAAAAGCTGACAAGTCGAGAACCCATATCGCGATGGGCCAGAGTTTCGATCATCATCTCAGTTTGCAGAATACGAGATGATAATCCCTGGAGTAGCATGATGGAGAGTTCTGGATGTTCCTCTAAGGCCTGCTTTACCTGCTCAATCGGCATAGACATGAGCTCAACGGGCGTAAAGGCAACAGCATGATAGAAGCGGTCAGAGCGGTTACCTGTGAGTAGCGAAAGTACGCCAAACACACTGTTTTCTCGTAGAAGCGCTACGGTAATCTCTTCACCGGCTTCGTAAACCCTGGAGAGTTTGACGGCACCTTTGAGCAAAAAATAGACTCGTTCGGCTGGATCGCCAGGAAAGAAAATCGTCTTACCGCGCTCGTAGGTTTCGGCTACAGGAGGAAATGAGCCTGTGGATAACTGCCTGAGTAGATTGGCAAGAGGTTTCTCTGTAGTCACAATATTAGGGGGTGTGCGATCGCAAAGCTATAGCAAGGATGTGAACAAGAGTAGCTGAGAACTTCAGGATGTAAACTAGGACTTTAGAATTTAAACCGGTCAGAAAAACCAGCTGTCAATAGCCTCAGAACATTTTGACCAACACATCGATATCTCAACAGAACCATATATTTACAATCAAATTGTAAGATTTCCTGACTTTAGACCAATAAAACTCAAGTCCGCCGAGTTTTTTGTATAGCAGTATACTAAAACATGTTTTCCTGCCAGCTTGATGACTGAGCCTAAGGCAGGGAAATTCACTTAGTAGCAAGGTCTATCCATAGGAGCCATTTTTCAGTATGCTCCTAGGGGTCATTCCGAATAGGGGTCGTTCCGGCGACTTGGCCTACGTTAACTCGATACAGCTCCAACCATTATGCTAGACCTGACTGGAAAAAATGCCCTGGTAACGGGTATTGCTAATAATCGTTCCATTGCTTGGGGAATTGCCCAACAGTTGAGCAAGGCTGGCGCTAATATCGGGGTTACCTATCTTCCTGACGCAAAGGGCCGTATGGAAAAGAAGGTTCGAGATTTGACAGAGCCTTTAAACCCCAGTTTGTTTTTGCCCTGTAATGTTCAAGACGATGCTCAGGTCCAGTCTACGTTCGATGCTGTCAAGGCGGATTGGGGCAAGTTGGATATTTTGGTTCACTGTCTAGCATTTGCGAATCGAGATGATCTAACAGGGGATTTTAGCGATACATCCCGTCAGGGCTTTCAGACAGCTCTCGATATCAGCGCTTACTCCTTAGTAAAGCTAGCCCAGCAAGCAAAGACCCTGATGAGTGATGGAGGCAGCATTGTCACCTTGACCTACTTAGGTGGGATACGGGTCATTCCCAATTACAACGTTATGGGTATTGCTAAGGCAGCTCTGGAGATGAATGTTCGCTATTTAGCAGCAGAGTTAGGCCCTAATAATATCCGAGTTAATGGAATTTCTGCTGGACCGATTCGCACCCTGGCTTCATCAGCGGTGGGCGGAATCCTGGATATGATTCACCATGTAGAAGAAGTTGCTCCCCTACGCCGTACAGTCACCCAAGCGGAAGTAGGCAATGCGGCGACATTCCTCTGTAGCGACCTGGCTTCAGGTGTAACGGGTCAAATTTTATACGTTGACTCTGGCTATGAAATCATGGGAATGTAATCGCCTTGGCAGCGTTTAGTTCTTTTTAATTGTCCATATCCCCCATGGCAAATTGGCTTGAGCACAGCGTTTATGTCGATGTAGAGGCTCCAATAGAGTTAGTCTGGGCCCTTTGGTCAGATCTAGAACAGATGCCCCAATGGATGAAGTGGATTGATTCGGTAGAGCTACTAGCGGAGCAGCCAGAGATGTCTCGTTGGAAGCTAGCATCAGGTGTTTGGGAGTTTACCTGGTTGTCACGCACGGTTAAAGTGGTTCCACTACAGATTTTGCAGTGGGAATCGGTAGACGGATTGCCTAATCGTGGCGCGATCCGATTTTATGGGCATCAGGGGGGTAACAGTACTGTCAAAATGACCCTTGCCTATTCGGTCCCCAACGTGTTAGCTCGATTTATGGAAAATGGCTGGTTGCGAAAAATTGTAGACTCCACGTTACAGGCTGATCTAGAGCGGTTTCGACTAAAAGCGGAGCAGATTACAAAGTCTGACTAGCGATCTGATTTCGAGGCCTTTACTGATTACTTTTGACGGGTGCTCATGAGCTGCGACATTCAGCAGGCGGAGACGTGTTTGCAATCTCTAGACCTCGTCGCTCTGTTTCGGGACGCACTGGGATGGCTAGGTCCATCTGAGGGACGTGCGATCGCAATCAGAGCATTTAATCAACCTTACCGAGCCCATTGCATTGCCCAGCGAGGAGATGCCAGGATCTGGGAAATTAAACTCACGACACCTACTGACCTAAACATAAAACTAAAGGCCAGACTATATTACTCTGTCCACAAAAAATACCCTCACCCTCTGATCATTTTTACTGAGCGTCAGCGATGTCGCAGTCTTTGGTACTGGCAAAACAATCGTGACGATCCTCAGTCACTTGTTTTCATTCCCCAACAACCATTGGCAGGGTGGCGATCTCGGTTAGACTATCTCGCTAATTACAGCCCCGCTTCAGGAGCGCTCGATCTACAGTCACAACCGATCGGCTGTATTGAGTTTACCGAACAGCTACAACAGCATCTAACCCAGTTGAGTGATGGGATTACCGGTATCAATAATGTCCGAGACCGACGTTGGTATGCGGCTGTGTTACTACATCGTCTAATCATCGTCCATTTATTGCAGCGGCGCGGATTTCTAGATCAGAATATCTGGTATCTCCACAACCAATTGGGCCGTAGTCAGCAGCAGCAGCAGAACATCTTTTTTCGTCAAGTCCTTCAACCCCTATTTACTCAAGGCTTCTCACTACCGGCTCTAGAGCGTCCTCGACGGATTAACTGGGTTGGCCAAGTTCCTTATTTAGGAGACGTATTCTATACGCACCCCCTAGAGCAGCAGTATGACAATGTAGATGTCACTGATTCCTCATTTGAATCGATATTACTCTGGTTTGAGTCGTCTCTATGGCAACAGGTTAGCGACAACTGGCAAACAAACACAATGAGTCTGGCCTTTGAGCAGGTTTTAATTGGGCAGAGTCAGCCTCAAAAGAACAATGAACCTGTAGAGGCCTTTGGGACCTGCTGTGATCTGCTTCTCAATCAGTTTATGCTCCGTCATCTGGATATCGAACCAGGGCAAGCCACATCTGATTTCTGGGATATTCTTTTTTGCGGACATCTTCAGCATCTGCGACAGTTGGTGCAGACGATTCTGCCGCAGTTCTCTATTCTCGATCCAGCCTGTGGTACAGGGTCTCTGCTAATAACATTGCAACATCGGCTAGTTGATATCTACAGCGCCCTGATTGGACAATTGACCTACTACTCAGATAGCCAGCTTGATATTTGGCTCAAAGGATTACAGGCCGAACATCCTTCTGTATTACAGACGATCTATCGCCGGATTTTTAAGTATGGTCTCTACGGTGTAGATATTAATCCGACGGTGGTGGACATTGCCCGTTTTCAACTACTCCTGGGTCTAGTCGTCATTGCCCAGCAACCCCAAGATGTTGAACCCCTACCTAGTCTCGATTTCAACATTGTCACAGGGGATACCCTGGTAGGGTTTATTCGTGTAGATGAAGCTGGATTCGATCGACTCAGGGCACCAGAGACATTACTCCAGGGCAATCTATTACAGCCACTAGCTGCTCAGAATTATCGCGACATTCTCTCAGAAAAAAATATTGCCTTGGAGCATTATCAGTCTCAATCTTATGTGTTAGAAGAATTAAGCCATGATATTCCTCACTATGCTCAACTAGAATTTTTTCGAGATCAGATCAATCGTCTTGATGCGAGGGCTCAGGCCAAACTAAATGAACAGTTGCTTACTGAGTTTAGCCAGAATTTAGGCATTCAATTTAGAGAAGCTCAGCTGACCGAAGCTCCGAGACGACGGTTGCTGCGTATTGAAGATCTGACTGCTCTACGGCCTTTTCATTGGGGCTATCACTTTAGTCATGTTTTGAAACAATCGGGCGGGTTTAGTTTGATTCTATCTAGGCCACCCCAGGGTACATTTCGGCCCACTACCCAGGAATTTTTTCAAATCTTTTGTGATTTAGCCAGTCAAAAAAAGATCGATATTCGTACATTTAAAACAGCCAAACGTTCGTTGTTGAATGCTGATACTGAAATTGCAAATGCCTGGTTGTCTTATCAAAGCCAATATTCGTTAGTAACGGATTACTTTTATCGATCCCCTCAATACGATCACCAAAGTCCTCTTCTCAAAGGTAAACGTCAGCGAACTCAGCTACGTCGACACTGGCTCTTTATCGAGCGATGTTTTAATCTTTTGGCTCCCCACGGTGTCTGCGGCTTAGTCATATCCAATGACATTAAAGAGAGTCCTAGGGGCGTTGCTCTCCGTAGCCTGTTAGAAAATCAAACCGATAGTGGTTTGATGATGAGTTGGCCCAGCTCACCATCGTCCTCTGACCAATGCTTGCTCTGGTTTTGTAAAACGTGAGGCGTTAGATGCAAAAACAATGCTGGTGCGAGATGCTGGATTCCAGTTGATTTCTATCCCTAATTGAAGAGTTTAGGGGAAGACAAGTGTTCTACTTGGAATAGTCAATGGCTAAGCCTAGGTCTTTTTCTAAGGTTAGGCAGTTACGACCGTCACCCACCCTGAGTTGATAGTCGACACGATCCATAATTTGATGCAGAATCAACCAGCCATAGCCACCTTCTTGAGGGACATTAGGATTAGGTGTTCGGTAGTTGCGGATATCAAATCCATGACCTTCATCCCAGACCTCTAGTGAGAGAAAGCTGCCTTCAAGACCCAGGCGTAAAACAACAGGAATATCAGGGCGGTCTTGATGGGCATGGCGTACAACATTTGAATAAACTTCGACAATGACTAGTCGCAGTCTACTTTCAACTTTTTTCCAATCTAGATCAGCATCGGTTCCTATTTCAGCTTTGAGTGAATTGAGTAGCCAATCTTCTACTACAGCCAAAAACTTTAAGTCACTAGGGATAGCTAGCTCAGTTTTCATGGGTTAAAACGCTACCTCCAAAGACAAGATAGTTTGATCGTCATGCTGTTCGTTGTCTATCGTATTTAAGCGAGCTAGCAGATGTTCAAGGACTAATCCTGTTGTTTGTTCTAGTAAAAGCTGCCATAGCCCTGCCTGATTCAACATCGTTTGTTGACCATCAACGGTGACCAATGCCTCGGTAATACCGTCGCTGGCTAGTAGTAGAGCATCTCCTGCCTTCAGTTTTAACTGGCCTGCCTGTGTTTTCCACTTGGGCAAGATTCCCAGTGGGACACTATTGCCTCCCTTTAAATATGTTGGTTGAGGAGGTACGGCAGACTCTTGCATCAGACTTTTTTGCGACCACACGACAGGATAAATGTGGCCTGCGTTGGCATACACTAGCTCCTTGCTGTTGGGCGTGTATCGTACCAGCACCATAGTGATCATGTGTTCGTTGTTGACGAGATCAGCATTTAGGGCTTGGTTGAGATTAGTCATGACTATTTCAGGGCTAGGCGATTGGCTGGCAGATAATTCCCGCCTCAGTAGGGAGATGGCGCTGGCCATAAATAGAGCTGCCGGAACACCTTTGCCAGAGACGTCTCCCACCGCTAACCAGATGTCGCCTTGGGGATGGATAAAGACCTCATAAAAATCTCCCCCTACAGCTCGGGCTGCCTGACATTTTGCTTGGATCTTAATACCGGGAATTTCAGGCCAAACTTGGTGCAGTAATTTATGCTGAATTTGCCGTGCAACTTCCAGCTCAGTACGCATCTGTTCAGTTTGCTGCTGAATGTGAAGGTGTAGTTTAGCCTGAGAGATCGCCATTATGGCTTGTTCCGCAAGGCTACTAAATAATTTGACGGTGCTGCTGTCCCATGTGTTAGCAATCTGGTAAAGAGTAATGGATGCTAGAGGCCTATTGCGGTAGGTTAACTTGGTAGCTAAACGATTTAAAGACTTATCTGCATAGGGAAGTTTATCTAGAATGAGTGCTTGACAGGGAGAGCCGATGTCTGCAAGAGCAGCAGCTACAGGTTCTCCAGACTTAGAGTAGGTGACGGGCTGTGGAGGCTTCCCTAATTCCACAGAGTCAACCGGATATAAAACGGCATAGTCGGACTCAAATGCTTTCCCAAAAGCATCTACGACTGTTTGTAAAGTATCGGCATAATCTAATGAGCTGCGAATTGTTGTGGTAATAGAGTTGTAAAGTGACTCTTTTCTGAGTGCTTGAGATAGGTCATAAGTACGTTGTTTAACGATGCGATAGGTTTTGGCAGCTTCATCAATGACCTGTCGTAGCTCATTGGGTTTCCAGGGCTTAGTAATGTATTTGAACACTTTGCCTGAGTTGATCGCATCGACTAAATCCTCAACATCGGTGTATCCAGTGAGGACAATACGTATTGTGTCGGGAAATCTGTCAGTGGTGAGGCTCAAAAATTCCGTGCCATTCATTTTTGGCATACGCTGATCGGAAATAATAATGGCCATTTCACCATGTTGATTCAGGCACTCTAGAGCGTCTTGACCACTGCTTGCTCGATAGACACGATAGCCACGCCTGAAGGTACGGTGTAGCAACTCTAGATTGTCAAGTTCATCGTCTACAACGAGTAGCTTGAGTGGTTCATGAGTGGTAGAACTCATATCATCCTGTGGGATATCTGATTCTCGGGGCATATTGAGGAAGCCAATCTTAGGAAGATAATCGCCATTTCACCCATATCTACCAATTAATCTTAGTGTGCCCAGGGAAATACCTGGAAGACCGTATTTATTTCAATCAAGTTTCATACCTTCCTCCTAGGATTTTTCCTAAGTAATGATGGACGTGAGAGTAGCTTTACACTATGGTCTATCTAGAGATTTTTGCTAGTCGTCGAGAACTATGGCTGTCCTTCGCTCTGCTTGTCTGATGTTTTCTGTGGCTGTGTCTTTGTGGATTGGTGGGGGACTACGGGCCTATAGCCAATCTTTACCCGATGATGTGTCTGATGGTCTGACACAGTTAGATCGAGCTATCTGTCTACGGCAGTGGGAGCGTGCCATCGATATCACAAGTGGGTTGATGGCCTCCACAAATATATCTGCTGCCTATCGGCAGGAGTTGCTGAGTTTTCGGCAACGGTTACAGGCATGGCGAATTAGCCCTACTCCACCGACGGTTGAAGCGAGCTGCGATCGCACTCTCCCCATGTTTTTAGCCTTGGCTGAGCCTGAATCTCCTCAGTCTCAACCCTTAGATTGGAACCGTGCTTTGGCAACGTTTCGCAATCCTCGTCCTATTGTTCAGCTGGATCATAGTTTTGAGCCAACCGATAATTTAATTCCCTCTGAGCTAACTGCCAATAGTCCAGGGGTATTGACCGGTATTGCGACTCCTATTGATACGACGGATGGCTTTAGTGTGGTTGGCGGCAGTATTAATAGAAGACCGCAGGCCTATAGCTTTCTAGCTCGTATAGGCGATCGGGTATTTTTGGATGCAGATATGACCCGTGCCTATAGTAGTAGTTATCCTCAAATATTTATATTTGATCAAAGCGGTCAGTTGCTGATGCAGAGCAGCCTGGTCGAGCAACAGGCATCCATTGAGAATTTTTTGATTCCTACAACCGATGTCTATTTTGCCGTGGTGAGTCCTCAGGGAACGATGCCTGTTTTAGATACTGAGGATGCAATTTTGGACTGGCAGGTTAGCGGTAATACCAGTTTTGACTACACGCTGACATTGACTGGTGTTACTCCCTATCGGGCTTTGTTACCTTAGGTCGCGTTATCAGTTCATCCTAGAGCGGTTAATCTATGAGGCATGTAGCGCCTACTCTAATCTGGATAAATTCGTTCTGCTAGTCTGAGTTTGGCAGAGCGAGCCCTTGGATTACGCCGTATTTCTTCGTCGCTAGCAATAATCGGCTTTTTGGTTAAAACCTTGAGCTGTTCGTGGCCACGCAGTCCATGTTTTACTCGACGATCTTCAAGACTGTGGAAACTAATAATCGCTAGTTTTCCCCCTGGGTTTAGCCAGTTTGGAGCAATTTCAATCAGCTGTTCGAGGACGTCCAATTCTCGATTGACTGCAATACGCAGGGCTTGAAAAACGCGGGTAGCTGGGTGGATGCGACCATGGCGATATTTACCAGGGACGCTGGATGCGATCGCATCAGCCAACATTGTTGTAGTTTGAAACGGTCGACGCTCAACAATTCGACGAGCGATGCGGCGAGAAAGACGCTCTTCGCCGTAGTGATAAAAAATATCAGCTAGTTCCCGCTCTGAACTATGGTTTACCAAGTCAGCCGCTGTTAAGGACTGGGTTGGATTCATCCGCATATCTAATGCGCCTTGGTTGCGAAAACTAAATCCCCGCTCAGGACGGTCCAATTGAGGAGAACTCACCCCCAAATCCGCAAGCACACCGTCAAAGCCTTGATCCGAGGGGATAAACTCCGCAAAGTTACCGTGACAAAACGTCACTCTATCTCCAAACTCCGCTAGATTCTGTTGGGCTGCTTCCAGGGCCATGGGATCTTGATCGATAGCCATTAGGTGAATCGTAGGTTCGGCTTCTAAAATCAATCGACTATGGCCACCGCCGCCCACCGTGGCATCAAGATAATATCCATGGGGCTTTGGAGCTAGACCGCTCAAAACGTCCTCTGCCAAAACGGGCTGATGGACAAAGGGCCGTGGCAAATTTGATGTGTCATCAGCGCTGGCATTATTCACAGAGCACCTCATTGACATCGAAATCGCATCATAACCTTAGTTCGCTTTTATTCCAGCTTTCAGCGAAGAATCTTGCTAAAGTAAATCAGAGAATAATACGGCATAGTTTCTATGACACGGCTCGAAACCAGAACAGAGCCCATGGTAATTAACCTGGGACCTCACCACCCCTCAATGCACGGTGTGTTGCGACTCATCGTTACCCTCGATGGTGAGGATGTAATTGACTGTGAGCCCGTGATTGGCTATTTGCATCGCGGCATGGAAAAAATTGCCGAGAACCGTACAAATGTCATGTTTGTGCCCTACGTTAGCCGTTGGGACTACGCAGCAGGCATGTTTAATGAAGCCATCACTGTTAACGCTCCTGAAAAGCTAGCTGATATCGAAGTGCCTAAACGGGCCAGCTATATTCGGGTGATCATGCTTGAGCTAAATCGTATTGCAAATCATCTGTTGTGGTTAGGGCCATTCTTAGCTGACGTTGGTGCCCAGACACCCTTTTTCTATATTTTCCGTGAGCGGGAGATGATTTATGACCTGTGGGAAGCAGCTACAGGTGCAAGGCTTATCAATAATAACTATTTCCGTATTGGCGGTGTGGCTGCTGATTTACCCTACGGCTGGGTAGATAAATGTGAAGACTTCTGTGACTACTTTTTGCCGAAGGTTGATGAATATGAAAAACTAATTACCAATAATCCGATCTTCCGTCGTCGGGTTGAAGGTATTGGCACAATTACCCGAGAAGAAGCCATCAACTGGGGATTGTCGGGTCCTATGCTGCGCGGGTCTGGGGTTAAATGGGATTTACGCAAAGTCGACCACTATGAGTGTTACGACGACTTTGATTGGGATATTCAGTGGGAAACGGCTGGTGACTGTTTTGCCCGATACGTTATACGTGTGCGCGAGATGCGTGAGTCAGTCAAAATTATTCGTCAGGCTATCAAAGGATTGCCGGGTGGTCCTTATGAAAACCTTGAAGCTAAGCGTATGTCAGAGGGGCCAAAGTCTGACTGGAATGGATTTGACTATCAATTTATTGGCAAAAAAATTGCTCCGACATTTAAAATTCCAGCTGGAGAACACTACGTTCGCTTAGAAAGTGGTAAAGGTGAGCTAGGGGTGTTTATTGTTGGTGATGACAGTATTTACCCTTGGCGTTGGAAAATTCGTGCTCCAGATTTTAATAACCTTCAGATTCTTCCTAACCTACTGAAGGGGGTAAAACTTGCAGACATCATGGCTATCTTAGGGAGCATTGATGTGATTATGGGCTCTGTTGATCGTTAAAACACGCTCCAGAAACCGAGTCTGATAAAGCAAGCATAATTTCAATGGGGGGGTGCATACGCAGCCCCCTTTCTTGTTAAAAAATTATTTTGAGCTACTAGACTCATCATCAATGTTACAGTCAGTGATCTGATTAACCGAGTTGATATACCCTTCATGGGTAGTTGAGCCGTCAGGGTAGGTTACGAACGCCATGTCTGCTTGATCGAAGCGAGTACCTCTAGTCGTAGCGTTATACATGTCGGCATAGCGCATGTAAGCCTGACTGAAGTTAGCTCCACTCATATCAGCGGCCCGTAGGATTGTTCCGTAAAGGCTCGCATTTTTGAAGCTGCTATTGACCAACCTAGCCGAACAAAGATTGGCATCTCGAAGTTCGGCATTGGTGAGGTCAGCCTGTTCAAGATTGCTATATTCCAGACTACCCTGGAGGATTTTGGCGTTACGTAAATTGGCTCTTACTAGACTGGCTTCCTCTAAGTCAGCACCACGCATATTGGTATAGCTAAAATCGGCTTCATCCAGCTTAGTTTCGCGAAAAATAGTGTTAATCAGTAAGCTATTGCTAAAGTTAGCTCCTCGTAAGTCAGAGCCAAAGAAGTTAGCCCGACTCAAATCTTGATTGCTAAAATCCTCACCACGTAGGTCGCAGCTAACACAGGTATAGTTTGGCTGCTGTGGATCTGTCATGGCATCCAATGAGTTGCCACGTTGAGTAATCGCTGTGGCTGAATCGCTTGATTTTGATAGCGCCTTATTGACCTGTGGCAACCGAACCAGCAGCGGGGTCATAGCGGCAGATAAAATCAACAGGGTTAGCAGAAAGTTAAGTTTCATAGGCCATGCACTGCCGATAATAAAAAGCTGTCTTAAAAAAGTTAGATTGTGGGCCTATAGTAAGCCCTTAAGCAAAAATAAAACCTCTACCATTTATACCTGTCCTAATCCAAAAGACGCACACCAGAACATTCAGGTCATGGTTATAGATTTTACCTATCTTACTAAGATGTAAGAATTGGTTTTAGTTATATTTTTTGCCAATGTGTGGATCGATATCCTGAAGCTTGTTTCTTATAATTCCTAAGTTCATTATCCTTTTAGGATATGGGAAATAGGAAGGGCGTTGTTGTGGCTTTCTTAAACGGCCTCCTGACGTTAACGGTTTTGGATGGATTGTTTAAGAGGACTACACAGACGGTAACTCAACCTTACGTCAATATTCACCGATTACAGATTGAATTCCATGGGCTCATCTCCCTTTCGTAGTATTTTCTTGCCATCGCTGGTTGCCTCCGGATTAGCGTTTGCTGTTATTACTTTGCCGTTGTCAATGGCAAATTCAGTGCCCACTTGGGTGTCTGGTAGGCAATCTCGGGGGGCCTTGGTTACCCCTCTAGATGATTCGACTAAACCGATTATTCGTTACATCGGTATTGCTATTCTTGGCAGTGTGGGGACTGGCATGATATCAGCAGATATATTGCGACGCTTGTATCGCCGTCAACGGGCATTATCTGCTGTGCCGACTCCTTTTGAGTTATCTTCGAGCGAGAACACTCTTCATCAACAGCCACCATCATTGACAGATTTTGACGAGTCGGTGCCTTCTGCTATGGCTGTAGATAGTGCAATGACATTAGATGGGCGGAGTTTATTAGCTACAAAACTTGCCCCTGGTCAAACAGTTGTTCATTTCAGAGGGTATACCCAAAATGGAGATGTTGATGGTTTAGAGTTGACACCTATTGCATTGGATGAACTGATGCAGTTGGATGCTGCTGTACCTGCGGTGAATATTCCTATGCTTACTTTTTTAGATCAGGTTGAGCCGACTCATCTGGATACGGGTGATGCCATGGTATTTGGTGTCCGTTATAAAAATAAGTACTATTGTCTCTGGCGCAGTACCTCAGAGCAAAAACAAGTGATGGGATGGGCAAGACGCTTGGTTCAGCAGCACAGGGATGTCATTGTGACTCAGAATAATGAATCACAGTATTCGCTATGGTACGTTCCTCCCAAACATCTCAGGTAAATTAGAAGATACGCCAGTCTCTAGCGGATTCTAGCTAGGGTGATACAGTAGATTTTTATTTTTAGTATTTGTTTTTTTATATTTGATGAAGTATGGCTGACTTATCCTCCCAGGTGATTGCTGCCTATGCTCAGGGACGGCGAGATTTTAGCTACTGTCAGATGCCGGCGATTCGTATGTCTCAATATGTGTTGACTGGGATTGATTTATGGGGCTGTAATCTAGCCGATGCCCATTTGGCCGATGTTGATTTTAGCGGTAGTAATTTGCGTGGTGCTGACTTGCAACGAGCAAATTTGCGCCGGACAAACTTTCAAGAGGCTGATTTACGGGGAGCTTGTTTTGTTGATACCCAGCTTGAGGACGCAAATTTTCAAGATGCGATCGCAAACTATCAAACCCAATTTCCCGAAGATTTTGAGCCAATCCAGGCAGGAATTCATTATCTGGGGCCAAAAGCTACATTAATTGACTGTAATCTTAGTCATCGTGATCTAGGTGGCATTGATCTAAGCCATAGTGATTTGGCTGGAGCGCAACTGACCAAGACCAACTTGTTAGGAGCTTGGTTAGTCGGCGCACAACTCACCGAAGCTGACTTAAGCTATGCAAATTTGAACTCCAGTAATCTCTCAAATGCCAACCTACAACGGGCCAAATTTAAAGGAACTGATTTCACCAGAGCCAATTTGTCAAAGGCGATTCTATTTGGTGTGGACTTAAGCAAGGCCGATCTCAAAAAAAGCTGTTTATCTGGAGTCGTATGCGATCCTGCTACTCAGTGGCCTGAAGATTTTGATTGGGAATGGGCGGGTGTTTATTGTCTAGGACCTAATCAGTCTTTATGGGCGGCCGATCTAAGTCATTTGCGATTGACTGGGATTGACCTCAGTGGTGCCAATCTTGTGGGCGTCAACTTTACAGGTGCCGATTTGTGGGGAGCAAATCTCCAAGGATGTGATTTGCGAGATGCCTGTTTGGCTGGGGCAAATTTGTGGGGAGCAAATCTAATAGATGCAGACCTCACCGGAGCCGACATTGACACCGCCAATCTAGAGGCCACAATACTCTCCCATTGAGTTGGACATTGTTGCGGCTAAAAATAATAATCTAATATAAAAACTCTTCTGGTTCTGCCGGACGATTAGTCTGCCGTTCTTTGGGAAAATCAACCTGATAAGGCAATGGCGGCTCCTCAATTAATATATGCCGCGTTCCCCAACCATCATTATAAAGCTCAGGACGTTCGCTGATTTGATTGTCTACGGGCATATCAAGTACTTTTTTCATTTCCAGATAGCGCCGCCCATCAATTGTCGTTTGTAGTAGCTCGGGAGCTACCTTAAGCCCCTGTTGCGTAAGAATGCGCTCTAGTGTGGTGAGTTGATCCAGGGGAGTGTAGGTAGCCATGATAACAATCGTATCCAGCGGCTCCACATCCATACCTAATTCTGACTGATCGAGCTGCCAAGTCTCTTTTCTGCTACCGTCAGCTGCCAACTGTTTAAGGGTCAGTTCTCCTTGCCAACGCCCATTCTGTACGCTGACTACCTGATAGTCCAACACTGAGTATGTTGGCCTAGATTCTACGGTTTCATCAGTAGGTGCTAGCTGACGCATTGCCAACACGTTAAGTTCCGTTTGATTAGGGAAATTGGCTGTTCCCTGAAGTTCATACGTATAGTTATTTCTACCTGACTCTATAGCGAAGTCCATTTCAGCTACAGGCAAACGGTTGATCAAAATAGGATTATTAGGCGTTTCAATTGCAAAACCGCAGCCACCTAACAGGCCACTTAAGCTACCTAGCAGGCAGAATAACTTTAGCCTGTGGAGATTAGACTGAGTCATTGGACTGGTAGACATAGTAAGTAGAATAATAAGTCAAGTAAAAATCTGCCGTTTATGGTGATGACTGAGCTTTATACGTATTGTTTATTTTAGACTTTCAATCACTGGCTAACGCTATATAAAGCGAGTACGACGACTTTAATTCTCAACCAGGAAAGATTGCTACTTTCTTTCAACTGTAGCTGAATTACAACAAATCAGGCGTTATAAACCGGCATTCTCCTTATGGCATAACCATTCCATCTATAGATCGTCTTTGCCAAAAAGTTGTTCCTCAACCGTAAAGCTGGGAACGATTGCTAAAAACACACAGAAACCTTACTGGATTTGATGCTTCCTTCATAGGAAATATCGCAGGTTTTGAGTCAGGATAGTTACTCGGCAATCTATATTTTTTAAATATGAACAATAAATTATCTATACAGGTCATTTTATCTAAACAGTAACTTGATCTATCTTTGCCGGATTCTGGCGATTACGCTTGATATTTATAGTTGGAAGTTTGTCGAAGACTCCCAAACGCATTATTCCTTAAATAAAACTACACTAGCCTTTACAGATGGCTCAGGGTGAAGACTAATCTATGTGTAAATCAATAAGCTACGAAGTAAACCCTTGCAGAGTATTTTCTGGCTAGGTAACACTTGATTGAAACCCTCCTAAGGGTTGTCAGGGGTTGTATAGGTTTTGAAAGGGCCAAAAAGCCAATAATTTGATTGTTTTGACCTAGGTATGTATCTGGGGGGAGTGCTTATAACAGTGTTTTTAAGGGTAATCAAAAAACGCATATTTATTTCGCTATTTTTATCTGTTCTATTATTTGTGACAACATTGGGTCCCAGTATGGCCCAAGTAACGTCATCTCCTGGAGCTGCAGATGATGCAGCAGAAGCAGGGACTGCCGCCGATCGCCGTAACCGTAATGCAGATGGAGCGATCTTGGGAAGAGATATTCTTCAAGATGCTCAAGCGGCTGAACTAGAACAGGAAGATGGCAGTCAATATATTCTTGAGTTTAATCGCAGTCCGGTTGTAGGTACACGACTGCGATTAGAAGGCATTTACAATGAGTCTCGACTGCGATTTACACGGCCGCGCAACTGGTCAGTAAAGTCTGTCAAAATCTTATTACGATATCGTCACTCTGGCGCTCTCTACGCTACCCGTTCAAACCTCAACGTTATTGTCAACGACAACAATGTGGGAAGCGTGCCACTGAATCTTAAGCAAGGAGAGACTGGGACCATCGTTTTTGATATTCCTACACGTATTCTCAAAGACTATAACGAGCTAATTGTTGCTGGCTTGCAGAATAATTCACCCACATGCACTCAAGATCCATTTGACCCATCGCTTTGGACAGAGATACTGCCGGATTCAAAACTGGTCTTTAACTACGATGCTGAACCCTTTCAATTAGATTTTAATAGCTATCCCTATCCTTTGATTGACGTCCTTAGTCTGGAAACAAATCATATTGACTATGTTGTTCCTTCAGAACAAGATCAGTCTTGGTTAACAGCCGTTGCTCGTTTGCAGACATCTTTAGGACGCATTGCTGACTACCGTCCTCTAGAGACAGATTTGGTCGAAAAATTGGATGATGTCGCTGATGGTAATCGAGTTGTAGTAGTAGGAACGCCTTCCCAGCAGCCTATGCTGGAAAGCTTAGAGCTACCTCTAACTCTTAAAAATCAGCGTTGGTTGGACGATAAACAGACGCTGATTTCGTCTGATACCGGCATCCTGATGTGGACTGTACTTGAGGATAAACAGTCTCCTGTTTTAGTGGCGACTGGGAATGGGCCAACAGCTGTAGACAAAGCTGTTCAGTTTTTAACCCAATCTCAAGATCGAAAGATCGGTGCTGGTCAGATTGTTTTGGTAAATGAAGTAGAGGAAATTGAATCTCCAGATATTCGGGATTGGCCTCGCTATTTACCGCTATCCGATAATTTTGAACTGGGAGATCTGACTAGTTTCAATAATGAGCCGATTGAGGATGTGGTCATCCGAGGTGCCCATGCGCCCCCGTTTGAGTTTGACTTTAAATCACTGCCAGACGACCGTTTTCTGCCTGGAAATGTGATGACTCTGCGATACACCTATGGTCCTCAAGTAAACCCGCTTACTTCTCTCGTGGAAGTACAGCTTGATGGGATTACGGTGGCAGGTGAGCGACTTGATTCAGTCGATGGTAAGCGTCGAACTGCCTTAAAAGTAGAGCTGCCTGAACAGCACATTACGCCTCAGTCTCGACTAAAAGTTTATTTGCGATTTGACCCGCGAGAACGCCGTTCCTGTAGCCGAGTCACGGATCACCAGCTGTGGGGCACCGTTCACAGTGACAGTAGCTTCAATCTGAATCGTCAACAGGTAGCAAAACTACCGGATCTCAATCTGCTTAAGGCCGGTTACCCATTTAATTCACCCCAGGACCTGTCGCGTACGGCTATCGTTGTTCCTAACAAACCCAGCATGACTGAGCTGGCGGTGATGCTGGAGCTGAGCGAACGGTTAGGGCGTCTGAGTCGTTCAGAGGCTGTTCAAGTTGAAGTTTATCCGATTGATAAGCTGACTCCCGAGGTTCAAGAGTCACAGCATCTAGTGGCGATTGGATTGAGATCGCAATTTCCTCTAGTTGAGGCATTAGAAGCCGCTGAGTTTAACCTTAAGGATGGGGCTCGCCAGTGGGGAGATAGTCAGGTTCAAACCCTGCCGGATGCTGAGGGGGTCTTACAACAGCAGCTATCTCCATGGAATGAATCACGGGTCCTGCTGACTATGACAGCCCAAAACGAAGAAGGCTTGACGCAGCTACGCGATCTGTTGGAGTTGGACTCTTTGTTTTTCCAGCTTCAAGGGGATACAGCACTGATTAGTGCCAACTCTGAAACCCTATCTCCCTATGATGAAAATGCTTATAACTTAGAGTTTTTGCAACGCTCGGCTCAACGAGATGTGCAAGAACAAAGTAGGTTACAAAGGGCTATCACTGTGATCCAAGGCAATTGGTTTCTCTTGATTCCCGGCATTATTGTGTTGTCGTTACTACTCTATGGCGTTATTCAGACGTACTTAAAACGAAATGATGAGCTGACGGCTGCCCCAGGCGTTATGACTGATCCATCTGCGCCAGGAGAACTTTAATAATCATGGCTGAACGACTCTTGGTGAAGCATCGTCTAAAAAATATTCAGCATGCGGTCAGTACGTATCTTTCTACGAGAATTCGCCCTCTGCTGATTGAATTACTCATCATTACGCTGCCTGATTGGTTTGACCGTGGTTTACAGTGGCTCAGCAAACAGCAGCTGTTGATTTTAGCCCTGTGCTTGACTACATTTGCTTGGCCGATCATGACAGCGCGGCCAACAATTTTGCAACAGGGGCTAGTAGCCCTTGCTCTGCTTGGATTTGGTCAGGTACTTCTGCGTTTAGAAGATCGACAGACGAGTTCACGCGTCAGTGAATATTTGCATTTGCTGTTGGCCTCTGTAAGTACGATTACAACGCTGCGTTATCTTTACTACCGTTCTAACTACACGCTTAACCTGGATACCTGGCTGGATGGGTTTTTCTCACTTTTGCTTTTTATCGCAGAGCTGTATGCGATCGCTACGCTTTTGCTTTCTTATTTTCAGACTTTAAGGATTCGCGATCGCAAGTCGATTCCTCTCGATTCTTGGCCTCAAGAGAAGTGGCCAAAGGTCGATATCTATATCCCAACCTACAATGAGGATGTCTCTATTGTCCGTAAGACAGTATTAGGTGCTTTAAATATCGACTATCCAGCCCATAAAAAAGTCATCTATGTGTTGGATGATGGTCGAGCTGAAAAGTACCGAGAGCGCCGCACTGCCCTTAGGGCTATGTGTGAAGACTTGGGATGTATGATGCTTACCCGTGACAACAACGATCACGCTAAGGCAGGTAATATCAATACGGCTTTAGATAAAACGGATGGTCAGTTAGTGCTCATCCTAGACTGTGATCACATCCCGGTACGAGGTTTTTTGCAAGAGACTGTGGGTTTCTTCTTTGATAAGAAAGTAGCCTTAGTGCAAACACCCCACTGGTTTTATAATCCTGACCCATTCGAGAGAAATTTACTTACCCAAGGCCAAATACCTGTTGGTAATGAACTATTCTACAAAGTGCTACAAAAGGGGAACGACTTTTGGAATGCTGCTTTTTTCTGTGGTTCAGCTGCAGTTATTCGTCGCAAATATCTACTGGATATTGGTGGCATTGCTACCGAAACAGTAACCGAAGACTGTCATACGTCGTTGCGACTGCATTCCCTGGGCTATCGAACTATCTATTACGACAAAATTATGGTGGCCGGTCTGGCACCTGAAAAATTCTCCTCGTATATAGGACAACAAGTACGCTGGGCCAGGGGAATGGCTCAAATCTTACGGATTGAAAATCCTCTATTTAATCGCAAGCTCAAGCTTCGTTTGTCCCAACGATTTTGTTATTTCAGCGCCACTTCTCATTTCTTTTTTGGCTTTCCTCGGCTGATGTACGCCATTGCTCCCAACCTGTTTTTACTGTTTGGAATTAATTCTGTCAAAGGTCTGGGTATCGAGACACTCTTCTACGCACTACCTCATATTGTGCTATCGATGCACGCAAATCATATTGCCTACAAACATGTGCGGTTTTCCTTCTGGAATGAAATTTATGAATTTGCCATGTCATTTCAAGCAGGTATTGTCACCCTGCTAGCTTTGATAAATCCTAATTTGGGCTCCTTTAACGTGACCGATAAGGGAGTCTCGGTAGAATCTCGTAGCTTTGACATTGATAGTGTCCGTTATCTTGTTGTTCTGGGAGCGATTACCGCAGCATCTCTGTTGACTGTGCCTATATGGCTGTTGCTCAGTCCTCTAGACCAGCAAGCAGTACTTATTAATACCCTTTGGTGCGTCTTCAATCTGGTACTTGTTCTAGCTGCTTGTCTCGTAGCATTTGAACAACCTCAGCTGCGACAATCTCATCGACTACCCCGTGAGTTAATTGCTCGAATTTATAGTGACGATGGCCAAGTGTGGGAAGGAACAACCATTGATATTAGTGAGACAGGAGCCCAAGTTTTACTAGATATATGGCCTAACGTTTCCGATCGAGTTCATCTAGAGATCTTTGGTGACTATGGAGCGATTGCTTTACTCGATGCAGAAATTATCAGAGCTAGTGCCACAGATTCGTTACAGACAAGGTTAGCCATTAACTTTGTTGATATGACCCAGGCACAGCAAGATGATTTAGCCACTGTTATTTTCTCAGATGTGCGTAAGTGGTATTCCCAAACTCGCGAAAATACGGATAATCCCTGGCAGTCACTCAGCTTTATCTTAATGAGCTTGAAGCGAGCGTTCCAGGAGTTACGCCCTGCCAATAGCGTTAAAATGCGCAAACAGGTAGAAGTGATGAGTGACCTCAGATGGAAAGGCTGGGGTAGCTATGTTCAAGCTGCCATGATTACCGAACTTGGCTCCAGAGATATGCGTCTAGAACTGCTGGGCGATCCGAGTAATGCGGCCATAGCTCTTCAGGATAATCAACCTCTATTACATTTGCAGGTTTACCCTCAAGTTGATAGCGTTCATTCCTATGATTTGATGGCTCAAGTTGAACGACTCGAACTGCTGCCTAAACTGTCAAGTACCTATAGCAGTGCTAATACCAATACGGTTTTGGGAAGCCCGAGCCAACTATCCGACTACCGTGTGGCACTGGAACTAACATTTCCCATATCCCTAGATCATCAGCAGCAAAACCAAATCAAAACGCTACTGAGGCAGGTGGCCTAGAAATAGCAGACCTATGGTGATGATGTTTCGGAATACAGAGGAAGAATAGGGGCCTAATTCTTTGAGTTCT
The DNA here is from genome assembly GCA_039178155.1 of Cyanobacteria bacterium P01_H01_bin.105. Classification (GTDB taxonomy): domain Bacteria; phylum Cyanobacteriota; class Cyanobacteriia; order Phormidesmidales; family Phormidesmidaceae; genus Leptothoe. Next base: position 630 of record JBCDFI010000007.1, on the reverse strand, counting down.
CTGGTTTTACTCATGTTTTGCTAGAGCGTAAGTAATTTTACTGGTATTCTCAAATTGAATATACGAACTTACGGTACTGTATTTCCTTTCAATATTCAGTATGGGTACGAGTTGCAGGGTGATTAAACTTTTGATGAATGTGCCATTAAAGTAGTAAGGCTTCTAAGTAGACGGTCCGGACTGATGCTGAAATAGTGGAATTTCTTCATAGTAAAGATAGTGCATAAGTCTATTTCTATTTATGCATAAATTTACATAAATGTATTTCATAGGGAAGAAACCATTTGTATGGTTATAGAGTCGAGAGTTTATATATCTATTGGTGGCCGTGTGTAGTAAGGGGGCTTCCCATTGCTTTGGTCTATCTAACCCCAAAGGGTTTTGGCTTTTTGCTGTATCGTTAAACATTCAGTTATGAACAGTCGTTCGATTGTGGGTTATGGTGCTACCCAGAAGTTACATCCTCTAAGCTTTTTAGCTCAGCTGATTAGTCGTCAGGTGAGTGGTCACTTCAAGTTGTACTCGGGGACTAACTCATGGTCGCTTTTTCTTCACCAGGGCAAACTCAATTTTGCTACAGATACAGATGCTCCATTCGATCGTCTAGATCGTCATCTTCAAGGTTTGAGT
>JBCDFI010000006.1:0-33019 GCA_039178155.1 Cyanobacteria bacterium P01_H01_bin.105 | reverse complement strand
TGAGCTGCCAAGGGATTGTATGCTGAGCTTTGCCACCCATGGTCGCTCAAAGGCATATTTTTCTCCTGCACGGTGGAGCAAAAACGGTGCGCAGATTACCGCACATGAGCTATCCCTCAATCCAACATTACTCCAAGAGCCGAAAGATATTGCCCTATCCTGGCTAGCCAGATTGATGGTTTGCCTTTGGCAAGTGGAGTATGGCATTACCCGCTCTACCCGATCTGTAGAGAAGCGGTATTACAACGTGGAATTCTCAGAGAAGATGTACTCTATCGGTCTGCCATGCAGCAAAGACGGCACGCCGGAAGGTGAAAAAATGGGCTACAGCATGATCCACTGGATCGAAGACAATGGAGCCTTTGCTGATGTGGTTCAGGATATGCCGGATGAATACTTTCCCTGGAAAGGGGAGCTAAAACCCAAACCTCCCAAACGTACCATTTACAAATACCGCTGTGAGAATTGCCATGCGGGTGTGATGACATCCCGAGAAGTGCATCTTACCTGCAACACCATGGCCTGCAATCGCATTATGGTGCTGGTGAACTAGAGTTACATCAGATGCCTATCCGTTACAGATTAAATTCACCAAGGATATCTTTCTCTGTCGTGACTTCTGGTAGCCGTCTCTTAGCTGCAGTCTGCAGGACTTTTGATGCCGTCCCAATCGTTTCAGCAGCGGTAGATTTAGCCGCTGGCGACTTCGATGATGGTGTTGAAGATTTTGACGATGAGCTTCTTTTTCGAGATGGTGCCGATACTTCCAGCCCTAGAAAGCGTCGTTCCTTACCACTAATGACAAACGGAGCGACTAATCTCATTAGCTTATCTTCTGTCCAGTTTCCTTTTTCCACGAGCCGTAACATGGCCATACCGATGATACGGGCACGCTCATGTTTCTCACGTCTAAGTCGTTGGCTCTCTTCTTGCTCTATCTGTTTAATCTGTGCATCCAGGTTGGCCTTCTTTTGCTGCAGGTCAGCAAGCCGTTGCGTTAAAGATTTTCCCGCCATGATTAAGCAAAATGACGATATCGTTATGAGGCTATCATAGCGAGGGAACAATGACCCAACAACCGATATCATTTGTGCGTGAAAATTTGCGCACGTTGTCGAAATTAGCGTCATGTGCTAGCCCGCTACAAACGTGATCATTCACTCACATCAGGAATGATCACTCACTCATTAGCACAGCTTTAACATCTCGGCAGTATGCTGTGCGTTGGCACAGCCGCCATGATGCAGTGGCATCATGGCATGCGTCGTCAGTGTTTGCGGGCCGGGTGGCAACAAAATCGGATGGGTTGCTATCCTGGAGAAAATAGCCGCATATGCAAGCCGTGCGTTGTAATACAAAAATGCGTTGCCACCTCGGTACCCTCAGCGGCATCATTTTTGTCACAACGCGGCTTGTGAAGGGGAGGAGGCTCCCCGTTCAATCCCCTCTGGTGGTGCTAAGCTGCGACGACCGCGCAACAAGACCCACAAATCGTCTGTTAAGTATCTGATGCATGCTTGACAGTCCATACCGCAAAAGTAGTGTTGCTGCTGGAATAGCAACTATTGCGATGCATGAGCAAACATTCACTCAACAAGACAGTCACGTTCCTGTGGACGTTATCATCACCCTACGTTTTAAGGCTGAAGAGATGGCCATTATTAACGAAGATGTGAAACGCTCTGGGCTCTCCAGAAATGCCTATTTTCGACAACTGGCGTTAGAGTCGCCAGTGCCGAGAAAAGCCCGTCAAAGATCCTATACCTTGGGTGAACATGTCCGTGTCTATAGTCAATATCTGGGACAGCTGGGCAAAATCGGTAGCAACCTCAATCAACTGGTTAAGCAACTCAACATTGCCCGAAAGGTTGGGGATCCCAGTATGGCTCCCAGCAACCAAGAACTCCTGAAAGCTGTTCATGAGGTGCTGGATGTTTTGCAGGCATCTGCCCAAGAGCTTCGGGAATCCATCACTTCCAAAAGTTCATGATTATCAAATCCTCCCAGCGGGCAGGGCACACAGAGCTGGCTGCCCACTTAATGAAACGCCGGGATATTGACGGCACACCCCAAACAGTCACCATTAGTGGCAGTCGCGATCTGGTCAACGGTGATGACGTGCATCAGGCGTTGGGTGACATGGCGATTTTGGCTATGGCCTCCAACCGCTGTCAAAAAGACTTGTATCACATTAGTTTAAGTCCAGCTCACCCAATGACAGCTGATGATTGGGAAACAGTGTGGCAACTGTACGAAGATGAATTCGGTCTAAGCCATCTTCCCTATATAGAAGTCACCCATACTAAGGGTGATAACAGACCGCCCCACCGGCATAGGGTGTACGAAAGGGTCGACATTGAAAGCTGCAAAGCAGTGCAGCTCAGCCACACCCGTATTCGCAATGAACTGGTTGCCCGGAAAATTGAGTTTACTTTGGGCCACCCACTGACCATTGGCAAACACAATCGCACGGTGATCAAGCGATTGGAACAGGACGGTGAGCCAGAGATGATTGCCTGGATGCAGCATGCCCATGATTGCGATCGCCCAGCGGCAAATCAAAATCATGCGGATACTCAGATGGAGAAGCGCACCAAGCTTTCCACCGAGCAGGTCAAAGCAGATTTACAGGTCTGCTATACCCAGACCGATAATGGCCAAAGCTTCCGAGCCGCTATCGCTGCAAAAGGCTATCAACTGGCCAGAGGAGATCGGCGGGATTTTGTGATCGTGGATGCCATGGGCGGTATTCATAGCCCCCGACGGCGGCTTGCTGTTAAAGCCAAAGAATTGCGGCAACGTTGGGCCGATCTGGAGCAATCATCATTGGCCCATGTCGATGATATTGTGCGACAGGTGAAGGCACGGCTCAAAGACGCTTTAGAAGGGGACAATAGCAATCAATCTGGAACGGATACCGAGACGGTGACCACAAATAATGCCGCCAGTAATATAGCAGGGCAGGGCGGCAACGATAGTCATAGTGGTGGTCGTGACAATGTAGATTCATTACCTGAGTTGCATCAGAAGGCAGCTGATTTAGCGGCAGAGATAGAAACATTCGAAGCTACAATCGCGGCAGATGATTCCAAACAGATTGACGATGAGGTGTTGAATTATTGGCAGCGGCAAGGTGCTGCCGAGCCGGAACGAAGTAGGCCTCGATCCAGGGTTTCAAACCAGCATGGTCGAGGCAGACAATCAAAACCCAAACTTATGGGTATCAGCGATGAGGGAGAGCTGCTTCAGCTTCAGGGGCAGGGTGCGATCGCTGAACGGCAGCATCGGTTACTGGCGTTATTCCAACCTATGCCAGGACAGGCGCTCTCAAATCAGCCAGCGTCTAATCATGTGACGAGGACCTTAAGTGAGGCACAATCTCTACAGCAGGGGATGGTTGACTATCAACGATTATGGCAAGAACGTTTTAGGGGACAGACTACACAGCAACTTTCATCCCGGCAAGCTTATCGCCTAGGGGCTGATCGTTGGATTCTGCAACGGCTAGTCAGGCGGGGCTACAGCAGGAGCCAGGCCAGATCCATATTAATGAGGTCAAGTCCTGAGCTACTCAATCAACGCCCCCGTGAAAGATTGAGCTATATTCGCCGGATGGTTAATCAGGTGTACACCCCTTACGAGCAGCAGCAACAGTTAACTGCCTTCAAGGTAAACGTTAAGCAGAAAATCCCCGACGCTCAGTCTAATACCAGGGAGGTGGCTAGCCCAGACAGGTCAAAACGACCGATGGAAAAAACATCCCTCGAGGAACATCATCCCAAGACTAAATCAAACAAGTCCATTGATCGCTCGCCTGACCGTGGTTTGGAGCGATGATGAGTAGTATACAAAAAAGCGCCTGGTCCACGATTGAACCAAGCGCTCATGTATCAGAGATCGTAATAGCGAATTCTCACAAAGGAAAATTCACTGCCTAACGGCTGCTACTTTTTCTTGCAGCTGCTTTTGTAGGATTGTGATGTGAGCCACTCATGAATGGGATAGAGTACGTAAACCCATGGTCTCCAAGGGGAAACTACGATATTACGTATATCGCATTGAGCGGCTTTGACAATTTGCTTAGCTACCCAAGCTGCTGACAAACGTCCTTGCGGACTCATGGCACTCTGGAAGTCCCCCACCACAATTTTCCGTAAAATGCAGGGTGCATCAATACGCATTGAGGTGACAAGCTTGCCGAGCATTTGTTTACTCATTTCATAGAGTGGGCTCTTGGCAGAAACGACCTCAGCATCCGATGTCACTACCCATGCTTCTTTACGCACAGCATCAAAGGGCGTTTGTACCGTTGCTAGAAAATGTTCCAACAAACGGTAGGTAGACAGGATATTGACTTCGAGCATCTGTTGCGCTGCTGTCGCAGTACACTGCCGAATGTTAACTCCATGGTTTAGAACTAACACATCTACAGATTTCAGTAAATCTACCAGAGCATTCTCCTGTCCGACACTCCAACTCACTGTATCTACCGCTTGGTGTTGACCGTTCACTTCAATGTACATCGTTTTCATTGAAGAGGAAGTAAGTGCCACAACATAAGCCCCAGCAAGAGTTAGCTGCTTTAGCAACTCCTGTCCCAAGGTTCCAGAAGCGCCTGTAACAGCAACTTTCTTTCCTTTCAAAGAAAGAGCCGTTCCTGAGAGTCGATCCACTACTGTAAAGACACCGGAGTAGTAGGCATTGGCATTCTCAAAATGATGGCGTTGATGGTACGACCAGTTCACAGACCATTTGGATGGCGGTGACATGCTCTCAGGTGCTTGATGATTCACATCTACAGCTATTCCCCAAGAAAGCCCTAACCCTCGACCTACAGCGAGGATCAAAGCACGCAATGTATATAAAACGCCGTAACAGCTGCTAATGCGGATACTGAGATCAGAGTTTGTCAGAACGGTAATTACCACATAAGTAATGGCAAATAATAGCATGACAATCGCTTCGGGCACATCGTGGTGCCATTGCGAGCGCCGGTAAAGCTCCATGTTTTTCATCGACATATCCCGATTAAAAACACGGTGATGCCAGCCATGATGACGTGTAAGCCAGAGCCACTGGTGGGCGAGAATATGGAAAAGATCACGGACACATTCGACCCAAAGGAAAGATCCAAAAGCCCAGGCCGTGACCCAGAGCAAAGGGGATACTCCCTTCAGCAAGGTTTCTGAAGTGATAAATAAATTGAACGTTGACATAGTCCTAATGTGATGAGCGTTTTCGGCTGAAAACTTCCATTGCTTGCTCGAGGGCATACTGTTCTTAAAAACGGTATTACTCCTAGGAACTAGCTGTGGAAGAAAGAGGCTGTGGAGATTTTGGCCAGTTCCACTGCCTCGGAGCTCAGCGGCTATCATCCGCTTGATATCAAGGTACAGAAAGCCTGAATAAATTGGTATACGGTCGACATGGGATAGTACACGACCTGCAAAGCATTTACTCGTATCGACGTAGCGAGCAAATACATCAAATTTTGTTGTTTAAACGACATGTATCCCTAGACCAAAGTCTTAAGTAGTTTCATCAGTATTTCTTGATACATTTCAGGCTAATTTTCTCGTGTGATGATAGCGAGCAGCGTCTGTGTTACCTCGTCTTCAATTTCCGAAAAATGCGGAGGAGCCTGACTTTTTTTTGATTAGTGTACTCCTGTCTTTAGTGTAAATTTTTCTATGGATAACGATAAAAGCTCTTCAAACGATAAACTTGATGTTCGTAAGCATGACATCGTTCGTAGATTAGCAGTCGTTGACTATATCATTTATGGTCTTTTGCGTTTGTCGAAAAAAGGGGGACTAAAGTATGGCAGCTTTAGTCCAAGGGAGATTGGTGCACTACTTTTCAATATTCCATATGGCGAGGGAAATAAAGCAACTGGCCAGGGTAACGATTTTTTGTGGGAAGAGCGAAAGAACACAGGCTTAAATAAAACCATAGGATATGTTGTAGACCGATTAAGCTGGTTGCTTAAAAGGCATGTCGATAAAGACGCTTATAAAATTTTCAAGGAAAATGGCGAAGAAGTTAAACGCTATCCTGCTCCTTTACCAACCAAAAAGCAAATCTTCCAAGTCCTTCAGTTAGCAACACAGCTAGCACCAGAGGAACTCAAGCAACTAGGATTGCCAGCACATAGTCAGCATCCTTTACTTCAGAGGGCTATAGCTGAACTGGCAACTTACGAAGGTGATCATTGGCATGAACGTTTCTTGAAAGTTTATAAGGCAGCTATTTCTTGGAAAAGGAACGACAACGACAACCAGGATAACTGGATCGTGGAACGAAAGGACATACGTAGCTATATTGATGCTTTTTTTGGTAGTGATGACCGGACTGACAAAGACAAAGAAACAATAGCCTGTACAGATGAAGAGAAAATCGTTCTCAAAAAAAAGATAAAAAATGCTGTTGACAGATTGCTGCTACAGGCAGGAACTGGTCAGGCTCGTTTTTTAAGTGTTAGTGACCAAGAGAATTACATTAAAAACTACATCAGAAAACCATTTCTTGACCAATTGATTCAGACGATAATCTATAACAATCGGCTGAGCCAAGACTTTCCTGTTTATCTAAAGCATATTACGATTGAGCCTGTAGGCGCGTTCCCAATCTCTGATGCTACAACAGAACCAAAGCAAGGCGTCTTTCATGAACATCTATTAAAAGCCGCGCATGAAAAGGGGATTCAGACTGATGTAGATGATATTTTTCAACATCTTCTATCACGTTCTGTTTTCAGAGTCGTTAGTCATTTTTATATTCGATTAGAAGAAAAGGATATTGAAATAGACGATGAATATCAAGGTTTCTCCAAAGATGCCTATAAAAGACTAAGGGCAAAAAATGGAGATACTATAAAAGAACACTTTAAGGTCTCTAGTACGGGGATTGGCGGCACAAATTCTCATATCCTTAAAACACTTAACAGTGCTGTTCTAAGTGATCTAGATTGCTTGAGAGGTGAGTACTTCCCTATTGCACATGATATTTTTATTGATCAAGAAATTATATCAAATCTTGCTCCATCGCCTGTTTGGTCGCATAACTATGTTTATCTTTGCCACAATAAGACTCTTTCACAGGCAATGAAGGAGAGTTGTCAGGAAAGGAAATTTTCTAGCTATGAGGATTTTCGTTTTTATTCGCCTGAAGGTCAGGGTAACTACTATGGGTTCGATTCACTTCTTAGCAGTGCAAAGTCAAACTTACAAGCCCGTTTAGATGCTATACGAAGTACCAGGGTTGAGCCTGATACTTATATTTTAGATTTGCGCAAACGTGTAGAACAACACGATGTTTTTAACAGAGCCATAAATCTTGTAACGAGCTATCCTTTTTCTTCTTTTGCCTTTGAAAGTTCTTTGAAGGCTGATTTTTTAGACAAGATTTTTGAAAAATCTAAAGAATTTAAATTAGTAGTTTTCAGGCCTATCCCAAAAGATAAAAAAAGGGAAGACAAAGATATAATAAAAAAACATGTCCCGCAAGAAGGGACTAGCTCAATATTTGTAGCAAATATATCTGGGTCTGATACCTATTACGTAAGCATCTTCAATAAGTTAGGACGAATAGTCGTAGATACTGAAGAAGGGGAGTTTTTGCCAAATCAAGAATTACTTGATGACCTTAAGCAAGCTAGTATTAAAACACCATCTGACGAAGCCAAAAAAGTTATTGTAGAAAAAATCATAGAAGAGACAAATTATTATTCTCATTATCCCTTTATTTTTTATAAAGGCTGTTTAGAGATTGCTAAAACTTTCTTAGATGAAGGTGCTTATCGTAAAGCTTATCCTTATCTAAAATTAGTAAAAGACGCCTTGATTCAAATCGCCAATCAGGGAATTATCTGGTTAGGTAGGTATCGTTCTTCTGTTAACTCAAATAATGATGTTGATGTGCAAGATGGTGAACAATTGCCAAGAAATGAATTTCCTATTTTTTCTGGTGCATTAATTGCATTTTACGAGATTTGTTTAGCACAGTATTTATATGTTTTAGACTGGCAAGCTGAACTTACAAAACAAAAGCATGAGTACTTTTTAGATCTCATTGAAAATGTAAACGATATTACACAAAGAGAGATAGTTAAACAATGTTGGCTCGCATTGGATCGGGCTGAGGAGCATCTTACTGTGCGTATTGCTAAGTACCACATGATTGATGAAGTCTCCCAGGCGGCCTTTCATCCACACTACAAGCTGCTTGCCCAAATTTATTTCTTACGTGCTCGATTGTTTATGTGGTTTCCAACACGGGTGGCACCAGCTAGCGCAGAGTATTTTCCACCTACAAACATTAGTACATGTGCCGGAGAACGTCATATTCATGGTGGGCGTTTATTTCTTAATGAACGTGCGCGTGTTTATGCCGCCTGTGATGGAGATAATGAACTTTATGTTATTTGTACTGTTCATCAGGCTTGGACTTGGTTGTTGTTTGGAATGCTTAGCAACCATAATTTCTCTATCCCTATCTCTGTCAGAGATAGGGATAGAGAAATTATTGAGCATAAAGATGCTTTATCCTGGGCGCGACAGCTGCGTGATCATGCGCTCTTAAATTATAGAGAAATTGGACAGCATTGCTACCAAGCTATTAAGGAAAAAAGTGGTCTATCAGAAAAATTAGCAGATAAACATAGTAAGTTCAATCGTTACAAAATTAATCCGATTCCAACAATTCGAGAGACTGTTGATGAAGAACCAGGTTATAGACGAAAAAATGAAGCTCCTCAGGATAGTTTTAGCAAAGAAGGATGCTCAGAGGAGGATGATTCTGAATCCAGCGAGCCTTCAAATCAAGAATCGCAAGATCAATCATCAGGCATTTTGTATTTAGATATGAGTTATATGGCGCTATTGCGTCGATATGTTGATCCTGATAACTCAGATAGTGCAGAGACTATTTATCTATTTGGGCCAAAAGCTTGTTATTTATTTTTTATCCGAGGTTTATACCATCTTTGTAGCAAGGATAAGAATGAATTCTATAATAGCAATGATGATGATGATGAAAAAGGTCCAGTCACAAATATAGAAGAATGGGATAGTAAATTACAACATTGCTATAATCTTTTCAGTTACGCATGGGCTAGTGCCGACGATGGGTGTGATATAAGACAGATAGCTGATGATGATAACAATCATAAATGGGTCATTGAGCGCTATCTGAAAGATGAGGATACAAGCTGTGAGGATATAGGGGAAGGCAGAGTTAAGCCACCCAATCCTCATGCTGAAAGTGTTTGGTATTTGTACCCTCATCGTATTGCTGAAATTGCTGATTTAGGTAAGGTCTTTGCGGCCACTTGTGCCATACTTCGACTTTACACTTCTGATAATCACCAAAAACTTTTGGAAGAGATTGATTGGTTGTTGAAGAGGTTACCCATTTCGGGGGGATGTGAGTTTCCTGATGACTTGAAAAAAGCGCTGTCGGATCAAGAACGATATAACGGCCATCTGTTATCTTATCTTGAAGAATGTAACAAATCGATTTCTAATGCTTGTGAGAAATTCACTCAACAGAAAGAGAAAATTGGCTTTCAATCATTTCTCAAACTAAAAGGTAAATTGTTGGAGGAAATTCTGAAGTTAGATGCAGTGATAAATAAAAAAACTTGACAGTGTAATTTCCTTAAGAATAATTGTTGTATTTAAATGGGAGCTTTGATACTACTACCAGTAGTGTCTGAGGTTGCAGAAATTACTTATGATCTGGTTGGTCCTAATTATGAAATTACATACAACGATTGTTACCGTGCTAGTTTTTCATACAGTTCGCAGTTTGATAGGTTTGCTGTATATCTTATGGAGACTGGTGATACCCGTAGAGAAGATAAACTGTTATTCCATTCCAGTGATTTCGGTGGACCTATTTGGGGATTAGATGCCATGTTACCTGCCCTAAATCAGAAGCTATCCCAATTGGGTTTACCGCCATTCCCAGCTGAGGTAGATCAGATTAAAGATGCACTAATTTCTGCGCCACCACTGCCACCAAAAATTGTCGACTTAGGTATGACTGATGAAGAATATCTAGCGAGTCTTCAGCAAGGTTTCGAAAAATAGAAATCATTCTTAGATTGCCTTCTACAGGAAACATCATCATTAACAGCATAAAGAATTTGCTCTCCACCGGAATGGTAAAGAGCAAATAGATTCCAAACATAAGACCAGTCACACTGCCTGTTTGATGGGCGATGCAGGAGTCTGTTTGGGAAAACGCTTGATGGGCGTTTTGACAGTTTTCTCTAATCGCTGATGAGCGATATCAAAGTATTCCGGCATTTTTTCGATGGTGAGGAATTCTCTTTTTTCGAGAAATGCCGCAACAGCAGTGGAGCCAGAACCAGCGAATGGATCTAGAATCACATCTCCTGGTTTGGAGAAACTCCGAATTAGCTGCCGGAGAGGCGCTACAGGTTTCTGTGTGGGATGCAGTTTGTTACCGGTGTACCGGAACTCCAGCACATCCCCAATGGGCTCAGCGGGTTTAGCTGGATTACCCTTAGCCAACAGAAATGCGCTTTCATGGTGGTAAGCCAGAAAGGACTTACTGGAAGCGTATTTCTTCACAAAGGTCAGATGACCAACGATACGGAATCCAGCCTGCCGCCAGGCCAGCATAAATTCATCCACTTTCGTCCAGCCATAGAAGCTGATGGCAAAACTGTTGGGTTTAAGAAGTCGATAAACCTCAGTAAAGACCGGCTGCAACCAGCTGCCGTCCTTATCATTGGCAATACTACGACCATCCCGCGATCGAAAATTCACCAAATACGGCGGATCTGTTAGAAGAAAATCAACGCTGCGACTAGGCATACAGCGCATCTTATCGATGCAGTCACCTAGAATTAAAGTACCGCCAATAATGCCATTGGTGTACTGATGATAAGTCGTGGTGGGGTCACCAGACTGCTTATGAGATAAAGGCATGACTATTCGTCCCCTTAGGAAATTTCCAGGGCAGGGTAGGGGCGAATAAATCAGCCAACAAGCTTTAATTACTTACCTATGATTGAAACTAAAATTAGTGTGGCACTTTGGTTAGGTGCATAGGCAATTTTGGCTACTCAAAATCTCACCAGAGAGAATAGGGGCAAAGTGTCCATTCTCCCGGCCTTTTCCGTTTGATTGCGGTTTTTAGCGATCGCAGAACCAGTATCAAGGCACGCTGATGCTTTTCGCTACGCTACAGCCTTGACACTGGTTTATCGCTTACGCTTTGAATCAACCGCGACGGATTGGCTCCAGGGAGAATAGGAATGGCCAGTAGATTCCTAGCTGTACCAGGATTCTAAATTATATAAACTGATGAGGGATTTTAAGCGAGTAATCCAGCCCTCCAGTCATCAATACTAATGTACTTCTATAATGGGTGTGTTGTCTCAGTTGGTGGCACAACATGTCCAATGCGGACTCCCTCTGGGGACCAGGACTTTCTCCGTTAGAGCAGACCGTTACTCCTGCTAAGGCTGACTCTGCCTGGGGTAATAACCCAGCACTAATAGCCTTACAGAAAACATCGACCCAATCGCTGCCATTTTTCCAAAATAAACATGGGCTTACACCCACTGAGCGGCAGGTGATATATCAACGGTTGGTTATTTACCGTCGGCTTGACCCCGTAAAGTACGTGGATGGTGACACGTATCGAGGCCAAGATACCAGTCGGGAATTTCAGAAAGCCTGGGCAGAAAGCTATTTACAGCATCGCCAGCAGCGCAAAACGTTTATAAGTCAGGCTGACTTAGAACAGCTCAACCGGCAGGCAGCCTATAAACTACTGGCAACTGGCCATACGATGGATAGCGTCACGTCCTACGCAGGAGCAAAGGCTATTGAATCGCTGATGCAGGATTCTCAGGCTGCAGCGGCGATAGAAACCTACCGAGAACAGCGGCAAAGGTTCAGACTTGGATCTGATCATCGACTGCAGTCACTTGCGATCGCACAACGTTATGCAGCCATTGAATCAACGAATAGTATTGACACGCCTGGAGATCGTTACCGTGAAGACTGGAAAGCGCGTGGGGGTCAACTGATTGAGGCCAATCCCCGCCGAGATGTAGAACTGGCCAAAGATTACGTGGGTGAAGACGGTGTCAGTGTCGAGGCAGCGGCGAATATGCTTGTTGCTGAAAGCCCCATTGCGGCTTACTATCATCGCCCATTTCATCAAAGACAGTATGGACTGCAAATTGCCATAACTGCCCATGCCGAAAACATTAGCCGAACCCGCCTGGAGAAAACCATCTATCAGGTACGCGAGGAAGTTTATTTACATAGCGCTATTCAGCAAAAATCTGACATTGAGCAACATAGGAAGGAAATACCATTCGATTTAAATGCTGGTGATGATCCCATGTCTGAGCCGGAAGCGATGGAATTTCTGGCATCGAAAGGAGAGACGCAGGAATGGAAAGATCGCATCTCTAATGCCCATAAGGCTTTGTGCGATGATCGAGATGGTTCCCTATCCAAAGGTGATACGGGGATTGAACTGCAGAAGGAATATGGCCGTCAGCTAGAACGAGACGGTTCTCATAAAGGCTTGGCTGATGGGGTTGATCGGCAATCACGCCATGACGGCAAAAATCACCATATTACTCAGACTGATAGATCTGTGGCTGTCCGACTCTATCTTGCCGGTCATTCCCGTCAGGAAATTGCCAGTGCTATGTACCGACGCGCCCCTAGTTGTGCCAATCTCAATAGGCAGGAATTTCAACGCTACTTCAACCGGCAAATCCAACCCAAATTTAATAGCCCTGCTGTGCAGCAGCAACGGGAGAAGCTCATAGCCGACAAAGCAAAATACAATACTCCCGATGAACGTCGTCTTGATAAGCTAAATTTAGCCACCAAACGTGAGGATTTTAGCAAGCAACGCTTACAGGAAAAGCAGCAAGCTCAACAGATTAAAGACTTACAAAGGTTACAGGAAAAAAGTCGTGAACGTGGACGGTAAAAGGGCCTACCAATAGATGTCACGACCGCCCCGATAAACACCGGTCATTTCCTTGAGGGTGCCGTTGGTTTGTATTGGCGCAGATGTAGATGCTTCATCGCCAATCAAATCACTGGTCAACCGAACACGTAATTGATCAGAGCCTGTATCATTGGCGGGAGCCGGACAATTTTGCTCTCTAAATTGTCTTGTAGATTGTTGCTCCTGCTCTCGTTTTGCATGTTTGATATCACGTTCCAGAAAGATTTTTCGTAACAGGACTTCCTCTCTTGTTAAGGTATTGATGTCATCATTCATGCCTTTAGCATAGAGATTTATTGTTTAAAGTCAATGATTTAGTGAGCTTTCAAAGCTTTTTGCTCATATGTAGAAAACCCATCCCTGAGAAAGGATGGGCTTCTAAAACCTTGTGTGGTTTGACAGAACTGCTATAGCTATTCCGTCAGCATTGTGCTGGCCCCTGCCTGAATCATAAGGCAGGTCACAACTGCCTTATGGGGTAGGGTCAAACCTCTAAGTGAAGGAGCTTAATATGCAAAAGCCACCTTACTCAGAGGCAATACGAATCCTAGAATTGTTAACGATTCTATCGATTCTAAAGGCTGTTATTCTAATTTTTAGTTAACAGTCGTTTGCCCATTGTGTCGTTGGGGAGAATAATCTCTCTGGCGACACTTTTTATCATAAGGCAATTTGTTGGGCCAGTCAATTGCTGACATTCTGTAGACGGTCACTTTCATGGGCTTTTAGCCAGTGTGCTTAGCTAGGGGGAGTGACCGTCTTTTGTTGTTCTAGGAGATGTTCGATTTGTTGTGTTTGTTGCAGTTGGATGTTCCATAGGCGATATAGGCTGAACCCTGTAGCTGTGAGTAGGATACAGAGCATGGCAATAATGCCATATGTCAATGGTCGACTAATTGTCTGACTAGCGGCTACGTTCCCGCTTGGGTTTCTGTTGTTGGAGTTGCTGGAGATGGTTGCGATCGCGTTCCATGGACCACTGGAGGAACTCCTGCTGGACATCGGGATCGTGGAAGGAGGGTTCAGGCTGGTTTTGAGTTCGTTCAGCTGATAGTTCAGGGCCTCTCTGAAATTCAGAAACTCCCTGCTTAAGTTGCTCAAGCTGCTGTCGTCCCTGTTGCTGGGCCTCCTGGCTGCGTTCAACCGCCGAGTGAATTCGTTCAAGGTGGTGATCAGGTCCTTGGTCAGTTCCGCTTGTTGGGCGCTGGCCTCTGCCTGATCCGCCATGGCTTTCAGTGTTTCCAGATTGGTGTTGGTCCATGAACTCAAATCCTCACGGAAATTATCTAACGTTGCTTGCCAGTCATTGGGGGCTGACTGGACGATTTGGTTTAGGTAGCCGACTGCCGCAATGAGAACGAAAAAATCGTCATCCTTACCGTCCACACCAAAGCGGACGCAGAAGTCGAGGACTTGGGCTTTAGTCTCTGGCGGTTGTCCTGCCAAAGCCCTATCCAGCCATTGCATTTTGGGTGTATTCATCATGATTTTGTAAAAGCGTTGGTCGCTTCAAAACACCGGTAGGCTTTGTCCAGGAAGGTTTTGACCCGCCTGCGATCAATACTGGAAAAACCCTCATAGATACGGGCCTCTCCAAAGGTGAGTGACTGGGCATCGATGCGGTTTTTGGTGGCGGCACCGTGAAAGCGAGGGAATTCCATCACTGTTAATTGTTTTTCCTCTAGCAAGGCCTGGAGTTCCTCATCCTCATCCAGGCCACTAAAGTCTTCTGTTAACCCCAGATTTTTGACCGGGATATGGCGCATTGATGGGAACAAAGAGACATAGCGCTTGAAAAGATTCAAACTATCCCAAGAGCCGTTGGTGAGGAACCAGTTCACAAAAGTAATACCGTCTTCTTCCGCTAGCTCCAAAATCCCATTGGCTTCAATCCACAGTTTGAAGGCTGGTAGAATTTGGGCTGGAAGATTGACCAGCACTGGTTTTTGGATGGCAGCGTTGTAGATGGTGTTGGCCGCGTCTTCATGTTTTTCGCTTTCACTTAGAATGGCGACTTTACAGTCAGTGGCCTCACCATATGCCCGGCGAGCGTCTGGGTTGCTGCGATCGCTCTCGACCAAAATATAGTCAATGTTGTTGTCCAAAAGGTATTGGCAGGCAGCCCGGCAGACAAAACTCTTGCCCACGCCCCCTTTTTCGCCGTTAAACAGATGAATGGTCTTCATGATTGATGTCCAAGTTAGGGGTCAACAAGTGAATGGCGGCAGGCCATAAAGCCTGCCGCTACGTACGGGTGAGTGCGCACTAAGAGTTCAGCAGCCCATCAATATCGATTTGAGGCTCTGGACGCATCAGGTGCTCAATATTGAGGCGCTTGTAATCCTCTTCTGTCCAGGGATCTAAGGTCTGATACTCGCGTGGCATCGGCAATCGGCAGCGTTCAGGATCACCCTGGGGCGGTAGCTGCTCCACGATCTGTGGGGGATATTCATGCCACCAGCGTTGATTGCCTGAGAAATACAGCCCTTTCATCCCCACATCATGACTGGGATCAAATTGAGCAATCTCTGTAAATACACCCGGACGAACGACATCCTGTTCCTCATACTGCTGGTTATAGGTGGTGCTATCCCCAGATTGATGATTGCGTGTGTAACTCTGGGTGTGGCGTATTAAGCGAACCTTGCCGGTCAGGTCAATCACCCAATTGCTAGTCTCTGTATCGGCCAGCCTCAGAATAGCTTTTGTGCCAAACTGGGAGACCATGGTATTGGCATCATTTTTGCCGTAAATCTCGATTAACTGCGTCAATGACTGAATAACAGCAATAAAACTGCCACCATGCTTACGCAACTCAGTCAGCGCCACTTTCAAGATGGGCATCCGTCCCAGGGAACTCAGCTCATCTATATAAAAGTGAATAGCTGGATAGTTCCGTTTTGGCCCCTCAAGAATCAACTGAGTCAATCTCGTGAGTACTATACGGTTAACATTTTCAACAGCTTCTCTCGCTGTTGCACTGCGTCCCAACACCAGGATGGCACTGTTTTCAAGAAAGTGTTCCAGACTAAGCGGTTTATGACCATAGACAGTCTCGGCTTTATGCCACAGCGCTGCAATGACGTTGTAACGCTGCATTTTAGTGACAAGGGTGGAGGCAATGTTGGCCGTGGTATCGCCTGAGCCCTTGTAGTCGGAAAAATGTTTTAAGTCCGGAATATCGGCAAACATTTTGTCCACAAGCTCTAGATTGCGTAGAGCCAGCAGAACATCCCGTAAAGTCCAGGCTTTTGGTGCCACTCTACAAAAGTACGTGACGACCCCCTGTACCACTAGCAGTGTCACACCGCGCCAATACGAATCGTCTTTGCTACCTTTTTCCTGAGGCACCAGGAGTTCAGCGAAAGCAGCTGCATCAGCCTCGGTTTGATAATCGTAGCTAACCCACCAGGGGGAACATCTTTTATCAAAGGGATGTAGGCAAAGAAGCGTCCCTGCATCAAAGCCCATGGCCTCAAGCATGGCCATGATTTCGTTGGATGGGTCATAGGCAATAAGATGCTGATCTTGCGTACCGCCAATACCGGCCAAAACTGTTTTCAGCAACAAGGTTTGGCTGACACTCTTTCCTGATCCGACCATTCCCACCAGCAAAATATTCTTAGTTAGTTCTTTCGTGGGTAGAATGGCGTTTCCAAAAGGGATACCGGGATCTTCATCGGATCTGATTTTATCAAAGTAGCCTTGCGATGATTCAGCTGTCTCCGCAACTTTTTTGCCCTCTAACAGGATCTCTGATGGTCGCGTTCGCAGGGTAGCGTTGGCTAGCAAGAATGCGATGACGGCGGTCAGAAACAGGCCGAAGTAGCCCAGGACAAACAGCAGTCCCCAGCTGGGCAAACATCGCTTTAGTAGAAAGCTTTGCCAGAATTGACGATGGGCATTATTGGGTCCTGACCGGGGATAGGCTTTGAAAACAGCGTCGTAAATGACCATCTCCGTAAAAGAGATCATCAAAGCAGCACCAAAGAGTTGGAGAGCCCCGCTGGCTGGAATAAATAATGTGCTACCTATAAACCAGCCGGTGCCGCAGACGAAACCGGCAGCGATACGCCCAAGTCGCGTATCCAAAATCGGTTTAACGTTGCGGATAATCGAAGTAATGTGCGTGTTCATGTTGTGTCCTCAGTAAAGTAGGGAAAATTCTTGACACCAGGCCATGCCCCGCCATGGGCTTTAATCCGTGGCGGGCAAGGATGGAAATTGAGACAGCTGCTTCTAAAGCTCTAAAAACTGAGCGTTAAGAAGCCGGAATAAACGTGGCAAGTCCCCACCACAGGGCAACTAAGATGGTCGGAATGGCAAACCAGGCTGTAAAGGTGTTGGGCGCCAGGCGCAGAGGAATCGCATTCAGCATGATCCACAGCACATCCCCCGGCTTGGTATCTTTAGATCCCCAGCCCAGCCACCCGGCAAATTGTCTAAATAGCGCCATGAGTAGCCAGAGCAACGCCAGTAACAACCACCGCAGTGGGTTCGGGGAAGCATCGTCACCCTTGGCAAAGATGCCATCCCCTAAAGCATTGCCACGGATGAGATTTAAGGCCGACAGTGTAAGCCCAAAGGTAAAACAGCCGTATAAGGTGACTAGCGTATACCCCACAAAGCCAATGACATGGGCAATCAGAAAGCCCCAATGCTTCAGGTCTTTATACTGCCAGTAACGTTGAACAGCGCGAACGAGCAGGGTTCGCCGTCGCCGTGCTGTCGCCAGCAGGGGTTCAAGAGATTTTTTCATTTGTTCGCTCTCCAGAAAATCTACAGAATGAGGAGGAATATAGGCCCCCGCATAGGTTGCGGGGGCTTGGTGAAGTGCAGCTTCGCTGCAGCCGGTGCTATCCGGCTAGCAGCTATAGCTGCGGGTTAAAGCAACTAACGAGATCGCCTCTTTTGGGAACGATTCGTTGGTGGACGGTAAATATCGAACGCGACGGGCGTGCCCTGTCTATTGAGGCCGCAGTAGTATCGGTAACCGTCTGGTAGCTTGAAAACGACGATAAGTTTTGAATGCCATTTTCTAGCTAACTGACCAGCGTGACGATCGGTTGCCCTTTCGCCCCCTAGCTTTTTCCAGGGTGTACCGCTCTCTAGCTCTATACCAATTGCGATCGCATCGTGATGGACATGTACAGGAACGGGCTGACTCATGACCGTTCCCCCGCTTTCAAAACCAGAGCGCGTAGAACACTTTGGGTACTCTGCTGCTCCAGCAGCATCACGTCCATCATCACTTCGCCCAGCAACGAGATGGCAAGGGCTAATCTCGCTGAAGGTGTGAGTTTCTCTGCTTCCTCGATAGGCCGTGCGAATCGGTCGCAGTCGATGTCGAAGAAGAAAAAATCAGGTAGTTCAACGACAGAAGCATAAGCAGAGTCGATGAGGTACATCACAAGTGCAACACTCTGCCCGGCGGGGATTGGCTCGGTCGATGGTAGTTTTTCTTGAAGCACCGGTTCGGGTGCCGCATTATCGATGCGCAAGGCGTCGTTTGGAGTTTCTTCCGTATTTAGAGGTTTTTTCATTGCTCTTACCTAAATAAAGGACAGGGCAACTGGTTAGGAAAGAAAACGGTGCGGATGCGGATCTGTACCGCGCGGCGCACCCTGCCACCGTCTTTCGCTTCGTTGTAGTCGCCTTGTGGTTGCCCACAAAACTTTTATAGAACATGCGATCTACTCATGAGTCTTCGTGCGCTCATGAGTTAGAAATATTTTGATAAATTATATAAAATGCTGTATTCTATCAGCCTGAATTATAGAAAGGGAGACAGTTGTCAGAAAAAAATACTGCTGAAGAATGTGCCTTAGATCTTCAAGTGCTCAAGCGTATGGCGTTCTCCAGAACTGGTTTTATGCTTAAAAATCCTGGAGGCAAGTTAATTACCGATTACCCTGATATGGTAGCAGAGGAAGTTATTAAACACCATTTCAAAACAGGCAATGAAGGTAGGACGCAGCAAGAGGCACTTACCATATGTGTGAACAAGACTAAGAGTGCACTTAAACGCGACATAGAAAACAGAAAAAATCGAGATGAAATTGATCCTTCTTGGAGAGAACGCTTTCAGATCTACCTAAATAAGGAAAGTGTACGCTTAGGCCCTGATACGGGAACGTATAAAGCAATAGATAACTATCCGAATGCAGCAGCCTACATGATTGATTGCCTTAAGTTTGTGCGTTGTGCAGCAGCTTTTATGCGACAGGATCTTGATGCGCAAGCTCAACAAGCTAGAGATAATCAGATTAAGTATGAAGCGCAGCAGCAATTGCTAGAGGAACTAGAAGCACAGGGATGTCTAGCAAGTTATCTCCAGTGCATGTTGCCAGAACGTTAACGCAGACCACTGAATATAACTATCAGTCAGGGCAGTATCAGCACCCCAAAATTTTTGGTAAAGTTGGGGGGTAATACTCATTGTTAATACTGAAATGGTGCAGAGGGTTACAAGACGTACATTAGTCAGGTTGACTCCTGGAGGGCTAAAAAAAGTAAACGACCTATTCAAAAACTTATTTGGAGAAAGCTACATTCAATTACAAGCCTCGATTTTGGAAGTTACTAAGGAAAAAGCACCAGATGAAGATACCCTAAAACGCTTTTTTCAAGTATCTCCAGATGGGCGCAAATCAGTTGGCCGCGAAAACTTTGAAAAAATTATTCAAGGTCTCTGGGGAGACAGCGATGAGGACAACATTCCTGCATGGAATGAACTAGCTACAGTTGATAATCGTAAGGAAGAACCTAGTTCAACTGTAGCTGTAGAAGCTGAAAAGCAGATACAGTCTGAAAATATTCCTACAGAAACAACGACTAGTGATGCAGAAAAACTAATTCCAAATTCTAGTGTAAGTCCCCAGGCAGCTGCGATCACGCCAGAAAATGTAGCAGCACAATATCCCGTAAAGTCATTACCTAAGCCACCTTCTGGCCTTGTCATGTGGGGGCCACAATTTCAACCACCAGCATTAGTACAACGTGGCCGATATTTGACGGGACAACCCCCAACCCCAAGGCATCTTCATGAGGGCTGCTTCTTTCCCAGACAAACAGTCTATGAAAAACTACTACAAGAAGTAGCAGAGTCAATTAGTTCATCCACTACTACTGATGAGACTATACTCTGGTGGCTCGCGGGAGACAGCGGTTGCGGTAAAAGTGTAGCGCTACTTCACATCCTGTCTATGCTGTATGGCATGGGTTATAAGCGAATTCTATGGCTGTTAAAGGGAACGCAAGCATTGAAAGCAGCTGTAGAATACGCTGTTGAGCTGGAAAAAATAGATCAGACAGCGGATAAACCCGTACTTATTGCAATGGATGATCCATATCGCCCTGGGTTACAAGAAGAGTCAGTGACCCACTGGTTTAATGCTATGGAGAATATTCAGGAAGGATATTTAACTAGCAGCCTCCAGCATATACCGTTCCTATTATGTTGTGGCCCCACGCATTACAGAACCTTATTTAATCAGAATAAACCCCAAGAATTACAACTAAAAAGTAGTTATTTGACTCGCCGGACTGTTGATGAGCATCCGGCATTAAGAGAGTGGTTTCATCAACGCTCAGGTCAGCCCGCTCCACCACCACGAGAACGAGATGAGACACTACTCATGGTTCAGCTTCTATTTGAATGGAGTTTGGGCAGTGGTGTGAGCTTGGATGCATTTGCTAAACGTTTTCGAGAGCAGCTACAAGAGTCTGGAGAGTATCTTAGTAAACACTCTGGTTATGATCCAACAGCCATTGATGAGCTTAGGCAATTGGTGGACGAAATTTTTGCCCTAAACCGTCTATACGTATCTTACCCCTGGCAAGCTATGCGAGAACGATTTGCTCACATGGGGCCTCAAGATAATGGTGCACGAGCCGAAGATACATTTTTCAATTTGATGAAAGCATTTTCTCGTTCTATGGAAGAAGATGGAGAGGATATAGAAGCGGTAAAAAGTGATTACCTAGTCACAAATGCGCACTTAGCTAATACTCTTTATGAGATTTGGTATCCTGAAGCAGCTTGTCAGACAATAAGAGAACAGCACCTGATAAAGGTTGTTGAGGTCTGCTTGCAATATGGTACGAATGGAGAACAGTTTGGTCCGTTATGGGAGTTATCTCGTCGACTACAAGAATCATTCACTGGTGAAGGTCGAGTAAGTCCGCAAGTGGCACAACAATTATTAGAGAAAATTTATACGTCTGACGCTTCGGGCATATTGATACGGCTGTTTGTTGACCTACAGAAACGTGGTATCGAATTACAGTTACCTACTAATCCTGTGGAAACAGGGCTAACAAAATTAAAAGCTATATCTACTAAAGAGGCGATAAGGACAAGATTATGTCATCATCTACTAATGATATTTCCAACAGTTGATGAAGAACAGCGGGTGCCGATTGCTCTAGGAATATTGGAGACCCTAGAAATTTACAATACTCCTCATAATCATTGGGAAGACTGGTGGCGATTTTGGGTCAAATTGCGCAAGCTCACGACACCGCAGCAAGGTCAACCTGCAATATTAGATACACGCCCTTACAAGGATGATTTGCCTTTATTTAATAAGAGAATTATCACTGAAGGTAAGAAATGGCTCAGACAAACCTCACACCATAGGCAATGGCAGCAAGTATGGGGGGGATTACCCAAAAAGCCTGATAGATATACAAAATCAATTGTTATGTTAGGTCTCGGATGGCTTAAAGATAATCAAAGACATCATTCTTGGCGATTTATCTGGGAGTCCGTTCTAGAAATGGCAGAAACAGCCCTCCAAGTTTCCGATATTTTCAGAGATGGAGAGGTGGATAATGATGGAGAGGTTCTTGGTCCTTTACGAACAATTGATCAACACAATATTTTATATTTAGGTGAAATTTGGATTCAGTCACATTGGTGGTTTCAACCATATAAAAAGACTTCATTTATCCTAGTGCCGAGATACAGCCATTGGGGTGATGCCTGGAAAATACTCTATGAAAAAAATTGGCATAGAGACTTTTTATTCAAGTTTGTTTTGAAAAAACTGAAAGGAACTTCTAATTCGTCCCCTTGGAAATCGATTTGGAAACCTGTTAGTGAATCTCGCTGGAATCAAAAACCTACATGTCCTGAACTGCACAAAGTCACTATGAAATGGCTGAAGCGTCGGGAGAGTCAGGAAAAATCAGAGTGGATAGAGGTATGTAAACTCATGGCTGATCACTACAGCCCTAATGCATTAGTTGAGCAGAAATTAGATTTAGAGACTCTGCTTATGGAATGGCTATCAACACGATCTCCAGAGGCATACGGTTCATGGAGCACAGTCTGGGAATGTGGCTGGCGCTTGAGGCAAGGCATGAAATCTCAATGGTTGAGCAAAGGGATGAAATGCCTGCAAGAGGCAACATCAAATTACCGTGCTTTATGGAAAGTTTGGTGTCCCTTATGGCAGACCTCAGAAACCAACTTGCAAGATAGGATAGAATTACTATCTACAGGATTATTGTTATTGAATATATGCACCAAGTTTGACACAAAAGGAAAGCCAAGCAAAACTTGGTTAATGATCTGGACAGATTTATGGGATGCAAACCATGAACGCTTAACTCTTAAAGGGTTTGGTCTTAATTGGTTACAAGAAGCTATGCAAGAAGACACAGTAGAAGAGGAACAATGGGAGAATGTTTACAGCAGGTTGCAGATTATTTGTCGCCCTGCTGAATTGGAAAACTTTAGATGCCCGTCTACTGAATCCACAGAAGTGGAACAGGCAGCATAGCAACTACCTTTACTCAAAGAGAAATTTAAGACTTTTGATACCTATAGAACGAGTTTCTAGAAACCCCCACAGTGGCACAGGCTTCTTTAACAGTAATGTTTTCATCTTTGAGCATGGCCTGGATTTGTTTGATTTTTGCCGGTGTGGCTTTGATGGGGCGACCACCTTTGCGGCCGCGGGCACGAGCGGCTTTTAATCCTGCATGAGTACGCTCACAGATGAGATCCCGTTCGAATTCCGCGATCGCACCGATTATGTGAAAAAGCAATTTACCAGTGGATGTGGTAGTATCAATGCCGTCGTTGAGACTTTTGAAGCCAATGCCTTTGGAATCTAGGTCTTCAATGGTGGCGATCAGGTGCTTTAGAGTGCGGCCCAGGCGGTCTAACTTCACCACAACCAGTATATCTCCTGTGCGTAGATAGGCCAGTGCTTCATCCAACCCACTGCGATCAGCTTTGGCTCCGCTGGCCATATCACTAAAGATTTTCTCGCAGCCCGCTTCTTTTAATTGGTCTGTTTGCGGAAGCAGCGACTGTTCTGTCGTGGACACGCGCACGTATCCTACTAACATGTCCCATAACTCATCTGATGCCCTTCATTTCAAGACATAGAATATGGAACAGTTTTTGACACACGACAAGGCTAAAAAAAGAGATTTGTTGACTAAAGAGTCTTGTGTGTCAAAAACGGACAGATCTAGACTTAAAGTTAAATGCATATCTGTCTTGTTTCAAGTTGTTGTAGGGAGAGGCGCATGAATCTGAACAGAGCGGGGCCACCTGGCAATGGCATGTCTGCTGATTGATATTTCACCGTCTGGTGACTCCTTTTGCAATCGAACAGAACATCCATCAACCTTTCTAGGCAATGCTGGTGCAGCCCAGAAGCTGATATCAAAGTAATCCTGACTAATACGCATAATTTCTTGGCACCAGGGTAACGCATTGTGTGCTGCATTCTGCTCACTCTCGATTAGAGCCTGGTGCACCATTTCATGCAGCAACGTATTCAAAATGTTCTGCATATCCATACCGTGCTTAATCTGAATATTGAGAACCTGATTTTCGTTGTGAACACATGCCCCAATCCAACTTCCATAGGAAGTTGCGTGGGGCAGAAATATAGGTATGGGTTTTAACCGCCCCTGCCAGAACTCGTTGTTATAAAGCTGCCAAGCATTGGCAATGATGATTCCTCGCTTACCAAAGCCTAGATGGAGAAACTTTTGCATTTCAGCAAACGAAATTTCTGGTCGATCCGCATCTTCAATTTCCAGGGCACTCATAGAAAACTACATCTAACTAGGAGTAGTCTATCAATTTCATAGGTAAAAATCAATTCCACTGAAAGCTTTCACCATCACAACTCCAGCTCATAAATTTCAGCGATTTCATCGGCTTGGATGCCCAGATAGCTGAGGGTTTGCTGTTGGGTAGCATGGCCGAAAGCTTCCATCAGCAGGGGAATGGCCGTGCCGCGTTCCATGCGTTGCCAATAGCCCCAGGTTTTACGTAGGCTGTGGCTGCCATAATTGCCTTTTAGCCCGACATTGCGGCACCATGTTTTAACCATTCTGCTGACGGTGCTAACGGTTAGCGGTCCACGCTGACCCATAAAAAGTGGTGCGTCATCCTCTAATGCTTCTGTACTCAAGCACTGTAATAAGCCTTGAATCGCTTGATAGGCGGACTGATTGAGCTTGACTGGCCGGAACTGCTTAGTTTTGCTCTGTTTGAGGTTGAGCTGATCGCCCGGTTGCAGGTGCCGCACCTGGCCAATACGAATAGATAACAGTTCATTCGCACGGTAGGCGGTATTGATGCCCAGGGTAAACAGGCAAAGATCGCGGGGATTATCCTCAAGCAGTTTTTTGATCCGCTTAATAGCCTTTTTATCTCGGATGGGTTCTACCTTGATGGTGGAGCCCAGGGAGGGATGATGGGGGTTTTCTCCTTTTTTGAAGACCATGCTATCGAATCAGCTGAATAGATACGGGCACCTCAATATCTGCCCAAATGCGATCAGCCGTTAGGATGGGTTGTTTACGTTCTATACCAAATGCTAAGCAAGCGCGATCGCCCAACGATAAGCCAAAGGGTTTGGTTTGCTTGATTAATCCCGCTGCGGTAATGGATAGTGTTTCGGTAAAACTGGTGATTTTTAGAGCAGAGTCCAGAATATAAGATGCTTTTAGCCGTTCATAGACCAATGTAGACGACATACCACGCTCAATACTTTTCTGAACGACTTCCATCCAGTTCACTGTATTGATGAGACAACCTTTCTTGAGAGCTGTGGAAACCTGTTCTTTACCTGGTTCGTTAAACAACCATGCCAGTAAAGCGGACGCATCCAGGACGAACCCCGCTTTCACTCTTGAGCCGCTTTCTGGTCAGCTTCATTACGAGCTTCTTGACGGCGTTCTGTAATCAGCTCATCCACAACGCTGTTGTTGTCGACGGCAAAATCCTGGAAAAGCCCTTCTGCAGCAGCGATATGGTCATCCAGTTTTTCAAGGCTGATTTTGTGGGTAACGTCATCAACAGTGATCATCAGACGATCGCCTTCTGTCAGATCGCAGGATTGACGCAATATAGATGGTATAAGTAACCGGCCATCTGGCCCGAGAGAAACAACAGTTTGGTGTTCTTGCATAAATGTATTCCTATTTTATTAGGAATAGCACAGCAAACAATTTCTGTCATTTATTATTTCTGACAAATTTTATAAATGACGAAATGCAGATAAATGGCCACTTTCATTCTCTCACTAAGAATATTTTCTATAATTTTAAAACTTAGCTGGATAAAATAGCAGGAGAAAATGCTCTCACCATGAAATCAGTCTAGAAGCCTTGTTTTAGCTTGTTTCTGGGCGTTTATACTCTCACTAAGTTCTATCTATTTGTTAGTGAGTAATAGGATTCTAAGACTAATCCCCTTAATCGTAAAATGTCAATAAATTCAGAAAATACATTTTTTAATTGAAACCATTAACAAATTAAATTACACTTAATCTACTATGTCAGAATCAAACATAAAAACCCAATATCGTTCTGAAATACAAAAAGGTGGGCGTATTACTATTCCTATCGCTTTGCGTAAACAGTTTGCATTAGACATTGGTGACTCTGTTGTCTTAGAGGTGCAAGATGACAACATTCGCTTGCGATCTATTCAGCAGGTTGTTAGAGACATTCAGGCAATGGTCAAAGAACACATTCCTGAAGACGTCTCTCTCGTAGATGAATTAATTCAGGAACGGCGTGCTGAAGTAGCACGAGAAGAAGCTGAATACCAGCAATCAAGAGTCATCAATGCTGCGGCCACTGATGACTAACGTCGTCCTTGATAGCTCCGCCATTCTGGCCATTCTACAAGATGAGCCTGGTCAAGAAGCTGTACTGCCAGTCTTAGAAGGCGCGCTGGTTTCAACGGTCAATTTGGCTGAAGTCGCTACCTGTATTACTCGGTATGGGATCCCCAAAGATGTTGTCCATACAACCATAGCCAAGCTACCCATACATCCTTGTGATTTTGGCTATGATCTAGTGGCCCTCACAGGCACCCTCATTCAAGACAAACGTCAATTCGGGCTATCGTTAGGTGATCGTGCATGTCTAGCGCTAGGCATGATGCGTAAAATACCAGTGCTTACAGCCGATAAAATCTGGAAAGAGTTGGAACGTAGCCTTGATATTCAGATTCAAGTGATTCGGTAGTATATTACTATCAATGCTATCGTTTCACTAGGCAGAATTAAAAAAATTGGATAAGTCTTCGCTTAAGATCATCTAATAGACATCAGGCTATCTAAAAACTGGAGAATTGATGCATCGTGAAAAAGGCAATTACTCAATCTGAATTAGATGAAATTGAACAGTTTTTGACACTAGATGAAGAAGATTTATATGGACTTATTCCAGTTTATTTAAGGGATTATACGCTTGAACGAGCTTTTCATTCGCCTTCTTTAGACGATAGCTCAGAGACTGAAAAAGGCAAAAAGATATTTCAGTCCGTGAGAGATCCTATTCATGAAAAACTATGCCAAGATTGGAATCTATGCGAAAAAATTGATGATCCAAATTTAGGCGATCAAATGAACTTAGTTGTCACTCTTGCCGATATAATTTCTCCAATGGTAATTGGATTACCACCTTTCCTGATTTCATCCATTTTAATTAAGATGGGCCTACGCAAATTCTGTAATTGCTCCCAGCGTAAAGATTGAAAGTAAATGAGCTATACATTTGTTGGTATAACCATTGGTGATCTCAAAAATCAAGTTTGTATAGGTGTTGTCAATTTCTCAAATAATACTGCATATTCTGAGTCATTTTTACTAACTCCAGTTAGTTTTGATGAAATCAATCAGATGTATCAAGAAAAGTTTTTTTCATCCGATCTTCTATGTATAGGTAAATTTCTTCTATTCAATATTCCTAACCCCCATGAAACACAGGTCATAGCAGAAATCCCTTCTGGTTTCCTTAATGGAAACTCGGTGTTGGTAAAGCTATTTATCTTTCTTGCATCTCTAGGTTATTGTGATGGGTTGGATATTTTCCCTCTGAAGAAAGAAGATTTTCTTTTAACTTTCAAAGACTATTCCAAATGCTTAGACCCTAAATTGGAGAAAGAAAATGACTGGATAGTTTTACTGCCGCATAAGTATTATTATGTCCTAGATAGTTCTGGAAACCTAGTTCGAGGAGTTACATCTGACGATAAACCTCTAGTTGAGCGGCAACATAAAAGAGGTTTTATCTACTTAAATCCAGATATGGCTAGAGCATATGGTAACTTTCTACTTGGAAAATCTGTTTCCGCTGAATCTACAGCTCTTGTACTAGGATTAATAGCTACAAATAGCAGTCTTTATTATTTCCTAAATTCTCATGGATTAGTTCTGAGCCTTGAAGATGTCGTAACTACAATGGCTCAATATCCTGAAATGAGGCAAACATATAAGCAACTTGAAACCTATAGTTGTTCAGCTTTAAGTTCAGAAGAGTCTTCTATGATTACAGTCACTCAAAACACTTTAGTGGAGAATATTGATAGTGTTGCCTTGTGGTACAAAATTCAAGTTAAAAAGCATAAGTTTCTAGAAAAAAAAGATGCAATAAAATTTGCTTTGTTGCACATCTGTAAACGTTTTATGCTAGAGCTATCATGCATCTCTGTATCTGACAATCATTACTCTTATCCGAATAATTTTTTGAAAGAGAATTCTGAATTTAGAACCGCATGGAAAGATTTAAATACAGAATCAAGAAAGTCTGACTTCTCAGAAAATGATATCTATGTTCCTGGCGAGGAACTTAAACCTTGGATCTTAGATATGTTTAAATAATATCGAAATCTACAGGTGTATCGATTTTCTATAAATACATTTGCTCTATTTAATCATTTGTCCAGGGATTCAATAATTGCACGCCTGTATCCACAACGTGTTTCACATTTCTGGTCACCAGTGTAAAATCATGTTCTAGTGCCGTTGCTGCCATCAAGGCATCTATAGGGTGCTGCTTTTGGCAATTACCCAAACAGCCCCAGCGTTCAATGACGGCTTCGTCAATGCCTAAAATCTGATCGCTGTAAAAGAACTTTGTGTCTAACAGCCAGTTTTCTAAAGCTTCTGCCTGTATGGGATCTTTAGATTGAATGCGCTCAATACCGGCCCGAATTTCACCAATCGTGATCAGGCTGATATACAGAGATTCTGGCTCCTGTTCTTTAACCCAGTTATAAGCTGTTGGATTATGTTTCTGACGTCGCTGTGCCGATAGAACGTTGGTATCCAGGAGGTACGTCATAGTTGGATGTTACGCGCTATGCCGGTACTACGCTCAAAGATATCGTCTTCTTCCGTGTCTGAAGCTTGTGGCATGTTTAGTAGCCAGTCTTTAAAACTGCCAGCAGGCTTTAACTTTGCATAGTCTTCTACAGATATCACCACCGCATCAGGTACACCGCGTTTGGTAATAACCTGTGGACCCTCTAGATGGGCACGATTCAAAACCTCACTCAGCTTGCTTTTTGCTTCCACCAGTTGCCAGTTCATAGTCCATATATAATGGACCATTTTTATTGGACTATCAAGAAAATTCTGCCTGTCAGCTGCATGACGAAAAAATGTCATCCGTAGGGGCAAAGATATGATCTTAAAGAGCGTTCGTATAAATCCAGATTACAAAACAAAACACTAGACCTGGTATTACCCTCTTGGCAGTTCCGCTATATATGGACTATAGTGCATTTGTATGTGTAGGCTCTGTAATACATCATGGCTAACACTGGAGCTTCTTTAAAAGAAGAGAACTCTCCTAAAACCAAAATATTTGTAGTAGCCAATTTTCTTATATATTGGTTCCTCTTGAATGGAGAGTGGCTATTTGATCTATCCCTCTCTTGGGACGGTGCATTCGAGAAAGTAGTCACTTCAGGCAGCATTGCTCTGCTTACAGGGATGGTGACAACGGTTATCAATGGCCAAATTGATAATGATCTTAAGGACATTCTCGTTTTCAAAAGATTGAAAAATCCTTTGCCAGGCAGCCGTGCCTTTTCAAAGTATGCACGCCAAGATCCCAGAATTGACATGCATGTATTACATAAGAAATGCAAGAATCTTCCATTACAAGTAGGCAAAGCACAGAATCAAGTTTGGTACAAAATTTATAGAAAGCATCAAACCGATCGATCGGTTGTGGATGCCCATAGGAACTTCCTGCTAACCCGCGAACTGACAGGGCTTAGTGCAATTTTTTTAGTTTCATTTGGGATAGCTTCTTTTTTCCTGTTTGAGGATAAAGGTTTGGCTTTTTCCTATTTCATGATTCTGTTGATGATATTTTTTCTGATTTCTAATGCCGCCAAGAACTACGGTATTAGACTTGTTCAAAACGTTTTGGCTGTGGAAGCCGCTGAATAATACAAGGATTCAAAATCATGCGATTTGAAGTATTGAATGTCGGACACGGGCTTTGTGCCTATTTGGAAGCCGAAAATAAGAATCTAATGGTCTTCGATTGTGGATATAACGGAGCAACAGGCTTCAAACCTTCGGACTATTTTCGACGTCGTGGTCATAGTTCTATCCAGCGCTTTATTGTCACCAACTACGATCAAGATCATATTGATGATTTACCCGACTTGAAAGCCAATTTTAATATCGAAATCCTGCATCGAAATAGCTCAATATCATCTTCTCAATTGAGGGTTTTGAAACGACAAGGCGGCCCTATTAGTGATGCAATGGAATGCCTGTTGGATATGATTGATCGTTATAACGGTGGAGAGCCTTCGCCACCGCCACCTTTCCCAGGCGTCACTTTGTCGCATTTTTGGAATAGCTATAAGGATGACTTTGATGATACGAATAATATAAGCCTCGTTACATTCTTGAACTGCAATGAGACGGTATTTGTGATTCCTGGTGACCTGGAAAAAGCAGGATGGGAAAAACTTCTAAAAAATGCATCTTTTCGTAGTGAATTAGCGAAAGTAAACTACTTTATTGCATCCCACCATGGTCGTGAGAATGGCTACTGCGAAGAAGTTTTTAACTATTGCACACCTAAGCTGGTCATTATGTCTGATGGGCCTAAGAGATACGCCACACAAGAAATGGTCAGCACCTATACTAAGCATGCCTCAGGTGTGAAAATAAATGGTAAGATGAGATATGTATGGACGACACGCAGCGATGGTGTAATTCATTGGGATTTGTAGCTCTTAAGCATTCAGTAATTTCCAAATCACACTAGGCACTTTGATTCAGTAATCATAGATAAAAATTACTGCTGCCCAATTTGTGATTTTAGGTCTTTAAGATCGACCTTTATTTTGGTGGGATATTCAATAACGATGCGTTCAATAGCTTCATATGTTTTCAGGCTTATTGTGAGATTCTTATCAAGAATATCCAACGCCATATTTTCTGCAGCAAGCTCCCATTCATTCGCCCAAATATAACCCAATATGATATCAAGCATACAGTCGTCATATATATGACGAATTCCAACAAGTGCATCGTAGAGTGGTTGTGATCGTCTATTAAGACCTTCGCGATCAATTTTTGCAAATGTGAATATATAGCTGTTCATTAAATAACTTTATGGGTTCGGATAGGCTGTAATGATTCCAGGGCTGTCATTTTCAGGTGCAAGTCATCCAATAAACCCTACGGACCTTAAAGCTTAATCTCATTCTAGATTGATACTGTTCTCCATAAGCTCTGCAACTCTTTGGCCATTTCATAGAGCCCAATAGCTTCTACATTGTTGCCTTTGGGATATCGTTCCTCGCCTCCATACACGACAAAGACTTTATCTGGCTGGATGTCATCCAGAGCAACCGTAAAACCTTTGCCAGTTTTAGGAACAGACCCTCGCTTTATTTCTATAGCCCAAGTGCCATGTTTCGCGCCCATCTCCAACACCAGGTCGATTTCTGCCCCCCGAGCAGTTCGGTAAAAACTTGCCCGTGCCCGTTCAGGTGCGACAGCCAATAGGGTCTCAATCACTAATCCTTCCCAGCTGGCTCCCACCACTGGGTGTCCGAACAAATCATCCAGTGTCTCTATCCCCAATAAGGCATGCACTAAACCACTGTCGCGCACATAGGTTTTTGGAGATTTTACCAACCTCTTGCTGACATTTGCATGAAACGGCGGTAATTTTCTGACCAAGAGTAAATCGTTTAACAAGCTGATATAACTACTCACGGTCGGCACCGTTACTCCAAGATTACGGGCCAATTGTGCAGCATTTAGTAATGTGCCTTGATTGTGGGCTAGCATGATCCAGAGGCGCTCTAACGTTTCTGCTGGAATACGTGGACCGAACATAGGGATATCTCGCTCTAAATAGGTTCTGATAAAATTCTGCCGCCGCCGAAAGCTTTCTGCATCATCTCGCGCTAAGAAGCTTCGAGGAAACCCGCCCCGCAGCCACAGGGGTAAAGTTTCATCTGGCGTACTAATTTCCAATACATGTAGTGGTACCAAATCAATGTATTCAATGCGTCCCGCCAATGTTTCCGATTGTCTCATCAGCTCAATACTGGCAGAACCGAGCAATAGAAACCGCCCATGCTCTCTGCCTGTTCGGCGGCTTTCATCGATAATGCCACGCAGTGCCGCAAACAGATCGGGCACCCGGTGAATTTCATCGAGAATGATTAACTTATCAGCATGCAGGTTCAGAAATGCTGCCGGATCAACCAACTTTTCTCGGTCAGCAAGACTTTCCATATCCAGATACAGGGAGGGCCGTCCCTTCCCTATTTCCAGTGCCAGTGTTGTCTTACCTACCTGGCGCGGTCCAATCAAAGCGACGGCTGCTTCTCTATCTAAAGCTTCTGCAACAAGATAATAATTCTCTCTCTTTATCATTGTTGTAATATTAATATTTAATTTTACGATTACAACAATTATCAAACGAGTAAAGAGTGTTTTAATAAGATGATCTCGTGTATCGAAGACGAATGTCTATTTATCAACACTTTTCATTTGTAATGATTTTGAGTTTCTGAAGTGTTTCAACTTCAGTCAAGAGATATCAAATAGCTGACATCGAGAACTTTCTGGTGTCAGCTATTTATTGATAAAAGAATATCGTGGTTAACACCACTCTGATTTTAGGTGCTCAATATCACAAGGTTTTAGTCAATGTAATTAGCCATAAGGCCACTCCTATGTTTAAGATTTGTTGTTCAAATTTTGCAACAAAATCGAATTCTTAAGAAGCAATTACGAAATCTCCCTGCTCTGTAATACAACTCTATTCTCTATATGGGACAAGTTCTATACTAAGAATCCGAAACTAAGCTGCAGAGGCATCATTAAGGGAATAAAGCATGATTGATGAGGCGGGCAATATTCCATCAAACGCTAGGCCTTTAGGTGTTATATCAAACTCACAATCGTTTGCAGATTTTGTCGGTGCTACAGATACCGATGATTATTACGGTCTATCAATTGCATCGCGCAGCCAGTTTGGATTGGCACTCACTAATCTTACGGCGGATGCTGATATTGAATTACTAGACAGTAATTTAGCGGTAATAGACCTCTTGCATAATACTTTTCATGGTAGGTTAGTAGGCTTTGATTCACGGTGCTCTATGAATACCCATGAACTACGAAGCCAGTAAAACCCTGAACTCTCAGAAGTTTAAGCGTCGATTCGGGGTCCAAAGGCCGAC